>JAOZPU010000082.1:0-7447 GCA_029932585.1 Spirochaetia bacterium
AAACTAAAAACATTACCAAACCTGAAATTAAGGCCAGCTCCAAATCCAGCTGATACTACAGTCAAATCATCCAGAGCCTGGGTAGGAAAAAGACTGAAACCTAAAATACCTCCATAATAAAAAAGGGGTGCATTTGGAGGAATATACTGTAGATTAAGAGAAACTGATCCCCCCGGCTCATATAGAGCCTCCTGGTTTATAAAAGTACTTTTCGATCCAAGGGGTATTTCGTATGAAGGCTTAATTATGATACTATTATCTTCGAGATCTGCTGCACCTATACCCCATAACTGGCTAATAAAAATTATTAAAAACAGAACCTTTACAGTATTCTTCATACTTCCACTCCTGGATTTTATTTGTTATCTTTATTCTTTTTTAATGATTTTTTTAAATAATTAGCTTTAACTGTACCACACTATGTATAGGAAATCATCTATATACCGGTCAAAAAACTGTTTTTTTCAATTTATTAGTAAAATAGTCTGGTTTTAATCATTATTTAAATCTACATAAATTCCTTTACCTCTAATAGCTCTAATTATTTTTTAGTCAAAATTACTTAAACTCTATTTGCATTTTTTAATTAAGCCTGATATATTAGTGCCAAAAATATGGAGGAACCCAAAATGGCTTATGTTATTGATAAAGAAGAATGTATTAACTGTGCAGCATGTGAACCTGAATGTCCTGTAGAAGCAATTAGTGAAAAAGATGATGTTAGAGTTATTGATGCAGATTTATGCACAGATTGTGCCGCTTGTGTGGCAGTTTGTCCTGTAGAATGTATTACAGCTGGTTAAGTTAGCAAACACTAAAATTCGGGACTATTTTTTAAAATGGTCCCAATTTTTCCCATAAAAATTAAAATAAAAGCTCTTATCTATTGATCTTTTGGCCATCCTTTATTAAATTGCGATTAGGCAAGCCTAACTGGCTATCTAAAAATGCCTAATGGAGGATTTATAATGCCGCTTTTTCTGTCAGACCTGAATATAGGGGATAAAGGAGCTATCTACTCTGTAAAAGCTACAGGGGAAATTCGAAGACGACTTCTGGATGTAGGCTTATTTAAAGGTACTAAGTTTAAAATAATGCGACTGGCTCCCCTGGGAGACCCCATAGTAATACGTGTAAAAGGATTTGATCTCTCTTTGCGGCTGGAAGAAGCTAAACAGATTAGAGTGGAAAAGATAGGTTTTACCGGAGATGGTATCCCCATGAGGGAACATAGGAACCTCTTCTCCCCTATTGCTCAAAAAGAAAAAATTATCAGGACATCAAAATCAATTACTGTAGCCCTCCTGGGTAATCCAAACAGTGGAAAAACTTCTTTGTTTAATGCAATTGTTGGTGCCCATCAAAAGGTTGGGAATTTTACCGGTGTAACTGTTGAAAAGACAGAAGGTATTATTAATTACAAAGGCTACAAAATAAATATTATAGATCTTCCCGGAACATATTCTCTGACCGCATTTTCCCCTGAAGAAGTAGTTGCCCGGGATTATATTATTGAAGAAAAACCAGATGTAGTTATTGACGTAATTGCCGGATCCAACCTTGAACGGAACCTCTATCTTACAACTCAGGTAATGGAACTTGAAGTGGATATGCTTGTAGCACTTAATATGTGGGACGAGGTGGAAAAACTTGGAATAAAAATTGATATACCACAACTGGAAGCTCTTTTAGGATCTCATGTAATACCCACCTCTGCATTAAAAAAGCAGGGGATAGAATCTCTTCTGGATCATGTAATCAGTGTATTTGAAGGTGAAATTACAATTTCTAAAAATAAAATGATTTTTAGCAGAGACATCGAGGAAAAAATAGAACAAATAAGTTATATTCTTACAAATGATGATCTTGCAGAAAAATATAACAGTAACTGGTTAGCAACAAAACTCCTGGAAAATGATCAACTTGTTTATGAAACTGTTAAAGGAAGAAGTATTTACCTTAAAGTTGTTAAACTAATTCTGGATTTTAATGAAAAGTATAAAAAAAGCCATAAAGGAGATCCTGAATCTGCAATTATTGAAGACCGGCATTCCTTTATAAGAGGAGCTCTACAGGAAACTGTAAAAATCCCTGATCGCCATAAAAAAACCATTACAGACCATATTGATAATATTCTTCTTAACAGAATACTGGGTCTTCCAATATTTTTTGCTATCATGTGGGGAATGTTTCAATTTACATTTAAACTTGGTGAAGTTCCTATGGGATGGATGGATTCTTTTTTTCAATTACTTTCCAATGGTCTAATGAGTATACTTCCTGCCGGATTATTCAGGTCACTACTGGTAGACGGGATAATAGCCGGTGTCGGAGGTGTATTAATATTCCTTCCAAATATTCTGCTCCTGTTTTTCTTTATATCCCTTCTTGAAGGAACAGGATATATGGCCAGAGCTGCCTTTGTTATTGACAAGGTAATGCATAAAGTAGGTCTTCATGGGAAATCATTTATTCCTATGTTAACAGGATTTGGATGTTCTGTTCCTGCAATAATGGCTACCCGTACTCTTAAAAACAGAGGAGATAGAATTGTCACAATGCTTATAATTCCTTTTATGAGCTGTGGAGCAAAACTACCGGTTTATATACTTCTGCTATCTGCTTTCTTCGCACCTGCTGCAGCGGGAAATATTCTTTTTGGTATTTATATGTTTGGAATCCTCCTTGCATTAATATCAGCATTTATATTAAAAAAAGCGGCTTTCCCAGGCCAATCAGAACCTTTTGTAATGGAACTTCCTCCTTATAGATTACCAGGATATAAGTCTTTACTTTACCAAATGATATTTAAAGTAAAAATGTATTTAAAAAAAGCAGGAACTATTATTCTTGTTGCATCGGTAATTATCTGGATTACAAGTAACTTTCCATATAGCAGTGCAATAGAACAATCATATAATGATCAGATTAGTTTGACTACAAATACATTTACTATTGAAGAATTACAAAATGAAGCTACTGCTAAACAACTTGAATATTCTATTGCAGGAAGATTTGGAAAAATAATAGAACCTGTTATAAAGCCATTAGGTTTTGACTGGAAAATTGGCATTGCACTTACAGCAGGACTGGCTGCAAAAGAGGTAGTAGTATCTACTATGAGTACAATATTTGCCGTTGGTCAGGAAAGTGATGAAGCGCCAAAACTAGCTACCAGATTAAGGGAAGAGTCTGGTTATTCCCGGGCAACAGCACTTTCACTTATGATTTTTGTACTTCTATACCTGCCGTGTATAGCCGCAACAACTATGTTCCATAAAGAAGCCGGTGCATGGAAATGGACAAGATTATTCATTGTATACACAATGTCAGTAGCCTGGATAATGTCTTTTGTTGTATACCGGATTGGATTGGTATTTTTGTAGAGAGATGAGGGACAGCCACCAGGGTTTACGAAGTAAATCCTGGGGACTGTCCTTACATAAGAGTCACATCTGGTAGGGGCAGTCCCAGGGAAACCGTTAGGTTCCCTCGTGGCTGCCCGTACAGATATCGATACCCCTACATATTGTTAACTAATTAGCGAATGGTTTATCGATCATACCAATAACACGTTTTACAGCCTGTAGATAATTGATATTTTCAAATTTATCAATACCAACATCCTTCATGGTTTTGAGAATGTCTGCAATAACTGTAGACTCAGAATTAATTGTTACAAGTTTTGCACCATTAATCCAGACATTACCTACTTCACAGATAGTATCATTAACCATATAACCATAACGTTGTTTTTCAACTTTTACTGCCTTCAATAAATTGTTAGCACGTACCATAATAAGAAATTCATCCAATGTGTAAGAATCCTTTGTTAGTGCCGGCATATCAACTGCAAATGCAGGAAATACTTCTTTTTCAAGTACTTCTCTGGAAATGGGGAACTCTCCCTTCATTAAAGGATTCCACTGTTCAAGACCATCTTTTTCTGTAACAAATGTTTTAATATCCATTTTTCCGTTACGAATTTTTGTATTATTCTTATCATTTGTAGAAGAAACTATATAAATTTCCTCAGAACGTCGCTCCCATAATTTTTCAGGAATAATCCCTGATAATCTTCCCATTCTAAAAGAAGCTTCATCAAAATTCCTCCCAAAAGTCCTAAACTCAAAACGAGGATCCGATATTGCACCTACTTCTAATTTTCCCATATTAACTCCTTAAAAATATATATTATGTAAACTAATAAACAACCTGACTAAAAACATTCTGAACAATAAACAATGTAATAAAAGCAACTGCAGCTGCAATTACAGGAGTAGCTACCCAACCTGCACTTATTCTGCCTAAAACTTTTAAATTTAGATTTTTCCCACCCTTTGCTATACCAATTCCTATAACAGCACCAACAATTGACTGAGAACTGGAAACAGGAACAAGAGGAAAAGATGGGAGATTATGTGAAATAAGAAGATTCTGTAAGCCCTTTGATGCAAACAGGAATAAAACAATAGAACTTGAAAGAACAACAATAAATGCAGTTATTGGGGACAATTCATATATCCCTGCTCCAACTGTCATCATTACTCTTTTAGAATAGGTAAAAACTCCAACAGCAATGGCAATACCTCCAATAAAAAACAGCTGCTGAACACCATTAAGAGTAAATAATCCACCAAAAGAGATATCTGTAAACATTCCAGATGCACTATGGACAAAAACACCCATGACATTTGCAATATTATTGGCACCTAAACTGTATGAACCAAAGGCACCTGCTGCAAGCAGTGCAACTCTGGTCATACCATCCAGACGGATTAAGTGAATCTTCCAGTGTTTTAAAATAGATGAAATAATAAAATACAGAATTATTGCAACCACAGCAGAAAGAATGGGTGAAAAAATCCATGTTCCAAGAATTTTTGTTAGAGCTTTCATATCAATAACTGATCCGGAAAATAGGTTCCAGCCAATAATTGCACCAACAATAGCCTGGGAGGTTGATACTGGTAATGCTGCCTTTGTCATCCAGAAAACAGACAATGCGGCAGCAAGAGCTACAGTAAAAGCACCTGCCAGTTCATTTATAGCACCTAACTTTCCAAGGGTATGGGAAGCGCCGGAGCCGCTGATAACTGCACCCAGTAGAATAAAAATACTGGCAACTAAAGCAGCCTTTTTAAAGCTGACCATTCTGGTTCCAACTGCTGTACCCCATACATTGGCTGCATCATTTGCACCAAGAGACCAACCAAGAAATAATCCACTGGATAAAAATATAATTATTGTTGACATATATACCTACCTATATGCTTCGCTTAATAGTGTAGATATCAAGACGATCAGCGACATCCTCAGCTTCATCTGCAAGCATAGAAATCCTTTCTGCAAAATACCTCATATGAACTTTTTGACTCAATTCAGCGATAAAGGTACCTTCGAAAGCTTTTCTCATAATACGTTCTTCAATTTTATCTGCTTCATGCTCCCAAAAATGAACCTGAATAAGAGAATCTGCTACTTTTGTTATCTCTCTAAAAAAGGCTCTGGATGCTGAAACCAGTTCAAATACACTTTTTACTGAAGCACTGGTCAATTCGAGAAAATCATCTTTTAGTTCCGGCCAGATTGTAGGCTTTTCAATTGAAAAACGAATCATTACCATTTCTGCTGTATCAATTACATTATCAAGTGTCTCAAGAAGACCTAAGACATCTCCTCTGGCATCAGGAATAAGAAGTTCTTTATAGAGTTTATATTTTATTTCCCTTCTAATTTCATCACTTTCGCTTTCCAGTTTTTGTATTTCTTTTGTTCTTTCTTCAAATTTTTCAAACTTATTTTCAAAATATTCTTTAATTCCGGATTCAAATATTAATCCTGCTGTCAAAATATTTTCAAGATATTTATCTATACTACTCTCTATAGATTTCGCCCTGTTAAATAACATTCACTTCTCCTACCATTTATCAATTTTGTTACATCATAAAATTGTTGAAAGATTTAGTCTAATAGATTATAATTATTACTAATATAACTTAAACTTATAGAGACTTTTGCAATATCTATTGAATTGGTTTGTTTTTGGCTTTTTTCGTCAGCCTATTATCAATATATTAGATAAGAAGTACTATTAAAGTAGAAAATGAGACACAACACAAAAAGCTTTTATACAGGATAAATATGATGCCAAGAGGTAATAGCCATGGACTTATATAAACTTAAATCATTTTATACTGTGGCAAAGCTAGGAAGTTTCAGTAGAGCTGCAGAAACTCTTTTTCTAACCCAACCAGCTGTTAGTGCTCAGATAAAAGATCTTGAGTATGATTATAAAACAAAACTATTTGATAGAGTGGGAAGAAAAATTAAACTTACAAGAGCAGGAGAAACTCTTTTAGTTTATTCAAAAAATCTTTTAGATCTGTATGAAGAATCTCATTCTGCTGTTAATATGCTAAAAGAGGCAATGGATGGATCTGTAAAAATATCTACTAGTGGAACTCCAGGCTCAAGGCTTCTTCCCCCATTAATATCTACTTTTAAAGATGCATACCCAGATACAAATTTTTCAATAAAAACACAAAAATCAGTTGCTGTAATAGAATCGATAAAACAAAATCATTGTGATTTAGGAATAATTGTCAACAGCGAGTGTAAATTGGATAAACCTGAACTTATAGAAAAAATACTTTACAAAGACAGAATAGTAATTGGTGTGAGCAACGAACACCCTTTAGCACTAAGAAACAGTATCAGTGTAAATGAACTCTCAAATATGCCCCTGATAGTATCTGTAAAAAATACTGTATCCCGCCAGGCTATGGATAAATTTTTCCACCAATACTCCATTCCTTTTACAATTGCTTATGAAATAGAAAATATGTCTATGATTAAAACAATGGTAGAAAAAAATCTTGGTATAGCATTTTTCAGTTCTCTGGAAATTAGAAAGGAAGTTGAATCTAATTGGTTACATACTGTTGAAATTGAAGATGTCCCGCTGTACAGGTATGTAAATGTTATTTATCATAAAAATCATGAACTTTCTCCGGCTACAAAAGCATTTTATAATTTTATTTTTGATCAGGATAACCAGGTGAAATACCTAAAAAATAATAAGGCTGAATGTTCCCATTAGAGGCGCACACCATACTTCACCACAGAGGGATATCCCTTTTTTTCCGCTTATAGGAAAATTTTTGAGGTAAAGAACCATTAGGCCCATTTATAATAGATCCATCAGCATAATGAATTGAAATAATACATGTATCCCTATCAACTTTTACCTTAGCGTAATGCAAGGTATTTTCACCATACATATACCCAAACCACTTATTTTCTGTGTTATAAGAAACTTTGGGATCATCTGAATAATGACCTTTTTTTGTAAATGGGAAATGGTAATAATGACAATCAGTCTCTTTAAACTGATCTATCCCCATTCTGCCTTTAAAAAATACTTCTCTGTTCCAGGGATATTGAA
>JAOZPU010000082.1:7547-13165 GCA_029932585.1 Spirochaetia bacterium
CCATTACTTAGTACAGCCTGATGAAGAACAACAAAAATCCAACGAGCTCCATTTTTAACCGCCGAACTAAGATCTTCATCAAACCACTCTTTCTGACGGTTAGTTGTTCTGGAACCCATCCCTGCAAAACCTCCATCATAGGGATCAAGAAAAGCAATGTGGAGATATCCAATATCTTTTGAATAATAGGAACTTTTTTTACCAGGGAAATTAAAGGGGAAAAATGATTTAAAGTTCTTATTTTTGTGAAAAAAATAGTACTCATGATTGCCAATGACAGGCAGTATAGGTCGGAAAGAAGCCATTAGGGGCAACACTCTCATTAAATAATGCCAGTATTTTACTAAACTTCCAATCTGAACCAGATCTCCAAGCTGAACAATAAAATGTGGTTTTTCTTTATCAATCTGTCTGGCCATAATTTTGTTTGTCTTTAGAGTATATTCATTTTTAGGCTGAAGATCTCCAGCAATTATAAAGTCAATTTCTTTATTGGAGTCTTGATTTTTTGCAGTACGAAAACTAAAAGTTGTGCCTTCCGGGTAAAGAGTTAAGTTTTCCCTGATTGTATAAAAATATTGAGTATCCGGAGTTAAATTATTGATAGTAACGGCATGCTTCCTTTTCCCTGAAGAAACTTCTGTATTTTCTAATTTAGAATGAGTAGAACCCCACAAAAGAAAGGATTCCTTCTTTTTGGATGTTACCCAGCATATGGTTATCGAACTTTCAGGGTTATCCTTTAGAATTAGATAAGGACCATCGTTCCATTTATATATTTGTAAAATATTTGCATCAATACCCATAGTATTCTCCTGTAGATACAGCACGTTTTCCCTGTAGAGACGCACGCCGTGCTGTCTCTACAGGGAATTTAAATATACTGTGCCGATTTGTCGTATATCCAAAACCTGGACGCTATTTTTTCCGAATATTTTTTCCATTTTTATTTTATAATCTTCTACACTGTTTTCAGGTAGAAAAATCTGGATGGTTCCAGCAAATCCACCTCCATGAACACGACAGGCTCCTCCACCAATTTCTTTAATAAATTTTTCACTTAGAGCCAATGCCAGACTTATACCCTGCTCTTTTATATTTTTCGCTGTATAAATATTCTGCAGCCACTTGAAAGAAGAATTGCCGGAAGCAGTAATAAGTTTTAGAAATTCATTAAAATCAGCAGATTCCAAAGCAAGAACTTCTTCTTCTACACGAGTATTCTCCTCTAAAAAATGAAGTGTCCGCAATACTGCTCTGTCCCCAAGCTGTTTTCTTACATAAGGAATTTTTTCTATAAATATGTTCATATCAATTTCTCTAAGTACACTAACTCCAAATAACTCTGCCACTGATTTCATTTCCCCTGGTATAGAAGAATAGTCATCTGTAAGATCTGCGTGACTGCCTCCGGTATCTACAACAAGGAGTTTATATTTTTGCTTATTAAAGTCAAAATTAACTTTATTAAATATTGGGTTAAGAGGATCCTTAAAATCTATTGAAATAATTCCCCCTACAGCACATGCCATCTGATCCATTAATCCACAGGGTTTTCCAAGATAATTGTTTTCTGCATACTGCCCCACCTGTGCAAGAATTTCAGGAGCAATACTATTTTTATTGAATAAAGCACTAAAAATTGATCCAATTAATACTTCAATTGAGGCAGAGGAACTTAAACCGGAACCGGAGAGGACATCACTGGAGATATAAGCTTTAAACCCTCCTATACTATATCCCAATTGTTTTAATCTTCCAGCCATGCCCCGAATAAGAGCGTTGGTAGTTCCATTTTCCAAGGGATTTGGCTTAAGAGAATTGAGATCTACAAGAAATGATTTATTATATCCTTCAGAATATAATTCGATTTTATTATCTATAGAATTCGAAACTACTGCTATAGAATCCAGATTTATACTGCTTGCAAGGACAAGTCCGTTATTATGGTCTGTGTGATTTCCACCCAGCTCAGTTCTTCCAGGAGCGCTGAAAAAATGGAGATCAGCACTACCAAATTCAGAAGTAAATTTATCTATTAATTTATTATAACGGGTTAATTGATTTTTTATAATTTTTTCAACATTTCCATATAAAAGGGGAAAAGCACTTGTAATTTCCTGTAGTTGACTGTTCATTGAATATCCCCTTAGATGTTGAATAAACAAATGGTAGTATTTTATTGGAAAAAAAACAACACAGTATATAATCGACTTTAGGATCAGCGAAAGTATATACTATTAGTATCACCGCTATACATAGGGGAAGGAAATGTCAAAAGCAATATCAGTAAAATTAGGAAACGATATATTTGAAGCAGCAGAAGAAACTATTAAATACTTAAATATTCCCAGAAATGCTTACATCAATAAAGCTGTTGATTTTTATACACAAATTCAGAATAGAAAATTACTCAAAGTCCAGTTGCAGAAGGAATCACAAATTGTAGCAGACAATTCCCTTTCAGTTATAAAAGAATTTGAAATACTTGAAGATTTAATCACTGAATGAAGTGCAAAAAATTTGATATATGGCTTGCAGATCTTAGTCCACGTTTCGGTGCCGAACCAGGAAAAACCCGTCCTGTAATTATTCTTCAGACAGATTTACTACCGAATACCCATCCAACAGTAATAATTCTTCCTGTAACAAGCCAGGTACATAAAAAAGTTACAATACTTAGAGTTCATTTAGATCAAAATATAAATGGGTTACAACTTCCATCGGATATTCTTATTGATCAGGTTCGATCTATTGATAAAAAGCGATTACTAAGAAAACTGGGAGCATTAACAGAAGATCAAATAAAAAAGGTGTTAAAAAATACTAAAATTCTTGTTTTAGAGTAGTAAATTATCTATCACCATTATGATTAGCAACCTAATCCTTTCCACAAGAATCTGCAATAATTATTAAATCTCGTTTATATAACCTCAAATAAAAATAACTTATCTTTGTATCATAGCTTCCACTAATGGAAGAATTACATATGGATATTTTATCAATCTATCAATAGTATTATGATCTTCAGTTCCTGGAGGAACATATACAAGATGTACATTCATTTCCATTTTTTCTATATAAGTAGGATTTTTTATAAGTTCCTTAAGTGGTATTGCTGCTTCAAAAACTGTACCAGTTTTAACTTTAATTTTAGAAGACATTGAATTTACAAAACCGTTTTTTGTATCAGTATCCAGTATTTGAGCATAAACTTTTTTCTCTTCCATTAACCAAAAATCAATACATAAATGCCCATTACCATAGATATGTATTTTTTGTACTAAATTATCTTTCCTATATTTTCCACCACTCGATCTCATCATTAGATATAAATATTCAGCATCAATAGCAAATTTAACTTCAACCAGGTCATAACCTTCATCAAATCCACTTTTAGAAGTATCCATATCTCCAGATGGATCACTAATGGACTGAGAAACTTGCGACCAATCATCATCATTTCCATCTATAGTAATAGTTTTGATATCCGGTACCAGCACATTTAGATACTCCCCCTGTTCCTTATCAATCGTAATATCAAATTGAGAGGATAGACTTCTACCAATGTTCGATATGCTCCTATTTTTTTCTGAAAACAAAACTGATCTCTTAATTAAAGATACATTAAACTCATTTTTCCCATTAGTAGAGTAAATATTTCCATCAAGTATAGAAACCCGTGATTCATATTTTTGAATTAACCCAGGTCTGAACTCCTGAAAAAAAGATGTTCCAAGTAAACCATTCAGGTTATCTAGAGCACGAACAGCAGCGGCTTTTTCCCCCAGAGACACTATTGCCAGGTAGCGATCAGCCCGATTAAAAACAGAAATCTCCTCCCCTACAATATCAGGTAAGAATATCTCAATTCTATTTTCTTTTTCTTCTACTACAACAATTTCATGCACAGCCTCATACAACCCAAAAGGCCTCTCCTGCCTAACTGCAAGTTTATGCATGCCCGCTGGCATTCTGTCCACAGAAAAAGTTCCTTCCGACAATGCAATACCATCTATGGTAAAACTAAACGGCTCCCCAGTACCCGGCGGCACAAGGACTAGACTTCCATAAGTTACATGAATGCCTGAAAAACCTTCTACTGTCTGATATGTAATTTCATCCACAGCTTCGAAGGTGTCAAAAATAGATTCTACAACTGTAGAACCGGAATAGGTTATTTTATCCAGGGCAAGATCGTAGGCGTTCATGGTAATAACGTAAGAGCCATCTTCTATTGTACAGGAACCAAATAGGATATTGTCGTAACCCTCTGCCTCTGCTCTGTTTTTAAGACTGGATGTATTAAAAGTTTCCTGATCAATGACTTCTGAATCTATCAATTTTTCGGTTCCATTTTCTGCAACACTATCAGACATTACTTCAAACTGTCCCAGGAATTTAAGGGTAAATAAAACATTATCTGTTGCTGCATCACACACTGCATCCAGCCAGACTTCGTCAGAGAGATTTATTACTGGATCAACCTGAACTATGGGGAAGGTTTGAGCAAAAAGAGAAGGTATATAAATAAAAATCATACACATATAAAGATAGCTTTTCATAATAATTTCAATCCTATATTCCACCCTTTTTTATCATAAGCTCCAATAACGGTAAAATAATTTGGGGTTCTGGTTCGATACGATCAATTTGTGAATGCTGATTACCTTTATAATATTCAGTACCTATGTAAATATCCATTTCGTTTAAAAAAACTGGGCTTTTTGTAAACTCAACAAGCGGAATTGAAATTTCAAACACTTCACCAACTTTGATCCGAACCTGTCGGTCCATAGAGGACCATGTAATGTCAGTTTGATTATTTGGTTTCTCCCATCCTACCCATAATTTATCTTCATTTGCCAACCAAAAATCAAAATACATATTCCCATTCCCATGAAAATGAAGTTTGTGAACAAGTCCATTATGCTTATACTTTCCATCAAATGAACGCATCATTACATATATATTTTCTGAATCTACAGCAAACTTTACTTCCACAAGATCACAAGCTTCTTCAAGCTCAATCAAAGAGGTTCTTGAATCTCCAATTCTATCAAGTAAGGGATTAGAAACAGAAATCCAATCATCTGCTTTACCATCAAGAACAATTGTTTTTATATCAGGTACTAAGATATCTTTTAATTCTAGCTGAATATTATCAAGGGAATCAGGAAATTGTAAAGAGAGACTAACATGTACATTTGATACAGCACTAAAACTTTTTGAATCCCAAAGTGATTTAATATAATAATACATTTTAGAATGATCAGGATCATCTAAATCTAGAATCTTTTCCTCTGTAACTGAAATCCAACTATCATATTTATAAATTAATGATGACCTGAAAGCAATGAAGAAAGGTGTCTCCAGCAAATTATTTAAATCATTAAGATTTGAAGAGATTACAGATTTATCTACAAAATTAGCAGACATCAAATACTTATCAGCCAAACGAAATATTTCAATTTCCTCTCCAACAACACCAGGCAAAAGTATGTCTACTTTATTATCAATCTCTTCCACTACAACTATCTCATGTACAGCCTCATATAACCCCAAAGGCCTCTCCTGCCTAACTGCAAGTTCATGCACACCAGCCGGCATCCTCTCAA
>JAOZPU010000244.1:0-2798 GCA_029932585.1 Spirochaetia bacterium
TAGAGAAGTCATAGCTTCAAAATACCTATAGAGTGATTTTGAGTCAAGAGAATAAAAAAATCCTTTAAATCTTAATATTTCTCATTCTCAAGTTCCGAGTAACCGCGCTGCAGATCTGCCAGGCGTTCTGAAAGATCAGCAGACTTATTTTCAAGGACCATCATTACTTCATTATGTGACATTTTCTCAACATTCAGATTTGCAAGATCAAGATGGAGCATTTTAATGGAGTTAAGGGCAGAGTTTATTTTTAGATTAAACATTTCCTTCTGATTTTCTATTTTTTTGCCGGCAGCCAG
This sequence comes from Spirochaetia bacterium, assembly GCA_029932585.1. GTDB lineage: Bacteria > Spirochaetota > Spirochaetia > B11-G9 > B11-G9 > JAJRQE01. The sequence goes on from JAOZPU010000244.1 coordinate 300, forward strand.
ATGATTGTCCAATTCCAACAAAGTCGTTTTGTACTGTTCTATAAGTTTATCATTATCAGATATATTCATTTTTTCATTTATGATTGCTTTCTCTTTCAGGAGATTTACCCGGGGAGTTGAATTTAATATTCCTGTAAACTCTTCAATTTTTTTAAGAAGTATTTTTATTTGTAAAATATAATTATCAACAAGTTCTGGAATTGTATTAATTAGGGGATCTTCTGCCATACCAATCTGTTTTAACTGTCCGGTTATATAGTTCTGTAGAGAATATGCTTCTTCTAATTTGGAATGATTATCACTTGTATTTAAAGAGTGTTCTATATTTGAAACAGGCTCTGCCAGAATTCCTTTTTCAGATGCACTTATACGAAATTCCTGTAGTAATTCCTTTTTATTCTGATTATTAAAAAACCATATTGTCCCACTTAAAGTGGCAAGAGCTGCTGCAGGAATTGATGCCCACATAAACTGAGGTCCGGTAATAATATTTACCATAAAAAGAAAAGCAGAAACAGAGATACTGAACATTGTACTCAAGGTTGTAAATCTTTTTTTTCTGATTATCTTTTTCAACAATTTAAATGCTTTATCAGTTAGAATTGGATATTTTTCTAAATATTTTTTTTGTCTTTCTCTATCATTTCTGGAGGCATAATGGAGGGATAATAATATTGACATTCCTCCCAGGGGATATAGAAACCAGGGAGTGGATACAGATGTTATTACGTTTAAAAATAGAAGAAATGCATTTATGGAAATAAATGAAAATAAATGGGCCTTAAATAAACTGCTGCTTCTTTTTGCTCTTTTAACTATTTTCTGGCGAAATGTCTCATAAATTGTACTTATTTTCCGGTCTTTGTTTTTTTTCATTAGTGATCTCTTATCTCTGGGCATGTAATAGCTCCGTATTGAAAGATAATTCTATTTTATCTTGAGACTTTAGAATTCTCAAGATGAATTTAGTTTGGAAGCAAGAATTGACAATATTAACTACTTTTATTAGTATTCATAGTGTCATCATATGACATCATGAGAGGATAATATGAATAAAAGCAATAAAATTATACTACAAGCATGTTTTGTTCAGGGTTGGGACAAATTTATACTTGGGATGCTAATTCCTATTTTAGTTCTCTTTCAACTTGATAGAGGATTATCTCTTATCCAGATTGGAATTAATATGGCCACATATTCCGGTACTGTTATTATTCTGGAAATTCCTTCTGGATTTTTAGCCGATTATTTTGGTAATAAAAAAATCTATTTACTTTCAATATTATTAAATATAGCAAGTATGTTAGTCCTTATTTTCGCTAAAACTAATATATGGATAACTTTCTCTTTTGTTCTATGGGGTTCTGGAAGGGCATTTTCCTCCGGATCATTAGAGGCTATTTTCATTAATAAGGCTTCATTTTCAAATAACCACAGAAATGTTGAAAAACTCATTTCCTATACTGAATTTACTATTCCTGTAAGTTTAGCTTTGGGAGCTCTTTTAGGTGGCTTCCTTCCGGATCTCCATGTGATAAAAATGCTATTTATACCATTATCAGATTTCTATGGTATAAATTTTCTCACAGCATCTGTTTTTTACCTTGGTTTGTTTATATTCTTTTCAATTTTTGTCTCTGATACTATATATGAAAAAGAAAAATACTCAAAGAAGGATATAAAACCCAAAATAATTAAGCATAGTGATAAAAAATACTACAGTATTCTCTCTATAGCATTTAGTACAATAAAAACTAATTCAGTATTCTTTGTTATTATGCTCAGTTCTCTGGCCTGGGGGTTTGCCTTCTCAGGTTTGGAAACATTTTGGCAACCAAGAGTTTTTACAATAACAAATGAAATTGGAAGTACATTTATTTATGGATTTTTAACTACCGGATATTTTCTTGCAGAAGCCATGGGTAGTCTTATATCCTGGCCTCTATGCAGGCTTTTCGGGAATAAACCATATATTTTTTTATTTGCACAAAGATTGCTATTAGGAGGAATGTTTCTTGTTTTATCCTTTATGTCCGGGTTAGGCTGGTTCTCAATTGTCTACATAGGGCTCTTACTTTTTAACGGAATGAGTAACCCTGTTGAACAATCTGTTTTAAACAGAGGGATACCCTCTGAAAGTCGTGCTACTTTACTCTCGGTAATTTCCTTCCTTATGCAGGCAGGAGGATTAATAGGAGCTTTATCTGGAGGAATATTATCTGAAGTGAAAGGTATCTCTTTCACATGGCAGCTTGGCGGAGCTATATTAATATTATCAAGTTTTACATATCTATGGATATATACAAAGAAAAGGAAAAATAATGAACTTTAATGCAATTAATAAAAAAGAAACCCTTGCAGAAAAAGTGGCAAAAACCATTAAAGAAGCCATAATAAAAGGAAAACTTAAATCCGGCGAGTCCATTTCTACAGAATCGGTACTGGCAGAACAGTTCAATGTCAGCAAGGCAGTTATAAGGGATGCTGCACGAATATTAG
>JAOZPU010000244.1:2808-3473 GCA_029932585.1 Spirochaetia bacterium
AATATTAATGGCATGGGGATTAATTGAGATTCGTCATGGCAAGGGAATGTATGTGACAGAAGAGATGAACAGTTATTTTTTGGAATCAATTTCCACCATTCTAAGACGTACAGGTGCTAATTCCTGGGAGATGCAGGAATATGAGCAGTTCATTCTACCTGAAGTATTTGCTCAGGCAGCAATACATGCTACAGAAAACCAAAAACTCGAAATTGAAAAAAAGGGACAGAAATATATTGATTTTATTTGGGCAGATAGTGGTAATACGTTAGAAAAGGATACAGATGCTATTCAAAAGAAACTAATTCTGGAGTTTATGGAATCTATATTCAAAGCAACAAATAACAGGGTTTTAAGTTTAATGGGACAGATTCAACAGATTCTTCGAGAAATGCGCCATATTACAGATGATGTAGGACGTGAGCAGGATTTATTATCTCTGGAAGAAAAATCTATAAGGTTAATGATTGAGGCGGTTAAATTAGGAGATAGTGATTATGCAAAAAAATTGGTATCTAAAATATTTAGAATAGGTCCAAAAATTGAAAAAATAATGCGCAAAACAAAAATTGGTGAAATAATTTCTATACCAGCAGATATTTTTTTTGAAGAAATTGTATTAGACGATTAAAATATAAAAATAGCGGACAACATTAAAGTTTTCC
>JAOZPU010000245.1 GCA_029932585.1 Spirochaetia bacterium
CCTCCTATGGCAGCATTTACAGCTTCTGTATCTACTCCGTTTTTCTCAACTGTTCCATGTATAGAAGCATCCAGAGAATGGGTATCAGGATTTAGAAAAGAATTAGAACGCATAAGTTTGTCCGGACCTACAAGATAAGTTTCTCCAGATTCTCCCATACCTGTTCTTTTCTGCATTATTTCATTTATTTGATCAAAAGGGATTTGTATTACAAATACACCAATTGTTTCACCGTGTTCTTTTATAGGAGCCCCTGCAAACATTGCCGGTGCACCATTTGATGGAGCATATGCTGTTACATCGACAAGAACAGGTTTATTTTCAGAAAGAGTTTTTCTCCATACTTCTGCTAGACCACTTTCTTTATACTGTCCGGAACTCATATTTTCACCTAAATCCTGCTCCTTTGCCCATGTATACATTACATGTCCATGTTTAGCACAAAGAAGAAATACATCCGCATACCCATATATTTCTGCATATTTTTTTAGTAAATCGTTGGCTTGGGTATATATTTCATTATAGCTACGTGTAAGATTTTCACCTGTTCCACTCATGTCATAAAATGCAGTTGCCTGAATATCCATCTCATTATGATAGAGAATAAAATGGTCAATTGACTCGACTACATCATTTGTACTTGCAACAACCTCTACATCATTCATTATTCTGTCAAATAAATGCTCCATCTGGTTATGTTTCATTTCACTAATTGTTGTCAGCTGATTTGAAGCTGCAGCAGACAATGCCTGGGATGTTCTGTTTAATGTAACTAATGCCAGTGCCAGTATTGTTAATACACTTAAAATTACAAATATTAGAAGGATTTTCCCTCCAATACTACTAAAAAACCTGATTTTTTTTGTTTCCATAATATACCCCTTTAACCTTTACTACTTTGTTCTATTACTGCTTTATCTTCATTACTAATAATTTTTTCAACATCCAGAATTATTTTCACCTCTTCTCCTTTCTTAGCCAGCCCTGCAATATACTGTTCTTTACCAGAGTTGTTTTTAAAAGAAGGTGGTTCTCCTATATCATTTTTACTAATTTCATGAACTTCAGATACAATATCTACAATTAACCCTATAGTGCTGTTGTTTACACTGACAATTACAATACATGTCCTGTCGTCGTATTCCTTTTCCTCTATTCCAAATCGTAAACGCAGGTCTACTGCAGGAATAACTTTACCCCGAAGGTTTATTACTCCCTTTACAAAGTTCGGCATATCCGGAATAGTAGTTATTTGAGGAAGTTCCTCTATTGCTGTAATACGTTTTATGTCTATACCGTATTCCTCTTCTCCAAGTTTGAACATGAGGAATTTATTTTCCTGCAACTCTTCATCATCTTCTACCATTAAATCAATGTCACCCATCTATTTTCTCCCTAACTTGCTGTATATCTAATAAGTCTCGTTAATTTTATTTTAGAATGCAAGTAAATATTTGAAAAAAATTATTTTATTTTTAGTAAAGTAGGGGAACCTATTATTGGTTTAGCTATTAAGGTTATAGGCTATTAAAAATAAATTTCATAAGCAGTTTTGTTTTCTGTAATAATTTTTACTCTACCATCAATTTGTTCTACCAAACCTTTTATTAGCTTTAAGCCAATGGATCCCTGTTTTTGTGAATTATTTGTAGAATTAAATCCTGGACCATTATCAGCTATATAGAGATAAAATTTATTATCTTCTATACTTTTTAAAATTACTGAGAGTTCAAATTTTCCTTCACCATTAAAAGCATATTTAAAAGAATTGGAAATAATTTCGTTTACAAGCATCCCTAAAGGAATAAGTGTATCCAATTCTAAATTTATATCTTCAATATCAATATTTAAAGAAATATTATGATCAATTCTCCCTAAAGAGATCATTAAATATTCTATTAGTTCAGTCATGTATGTATTTACATGTATATCATGAAGGTTATCGTTTCTATAAATATGTTCATGAACCATTGCCATAGATTGGATTCTATTTTGACTACTTTGTAATAAATACTGTAATTGTTTATCTTCTATCTCATTGGACTGGAGGGATAGAAGGGATGAAATAAGCGCCATATTGTTCTTTACTCTATGATGAACCTCTTTAATAAGTATGTTTTTTTCCTTAAGAGATTTTTCCAGTTCCATATTTTTTTCTGATATTTCTTTATATAATTGAAGGCGTCTTGTAATATCCATACCTATTGCTGCAATTCCAAGTACATTTCCATTATTATCTATTAGATTGTTATTGTACCACTCACATGTTATTATATGGCCATCTTTTGTTATATTCTGGTTAATGTGTTTTTTTCTGTTATTAGTTTTTGCTAAATTGGAGAAGACATAATTTACACCAGTAGTTTCATCCTTTGGAATAATAAGTTCAAAACCCTTCCCTAATGCTTCTTCTTTTGAATAGCCAAACATATCTTCTGCTGCAGGGTTCCACTCAATGACTTTATTGTTCAAATCCCAGCCTATGTATGCTAAAGGTGATTGTTCTTGTTGGAGGCGGAGCCTGGATTCTGAATATTGCATTTTCTTTTCAGCTTTTTGTTGTCTTATAATCCTCTCCTGTGCCTGATTAGCAATTATGCTAAACTCCTCGTATTTTAATTCAGAATTATCAAAGAACGAGGAATTATTTTCTGAATTTTTAAAACAATTATTTATAGTTGCAATATCTTTGGAAACAGAAATTGTAAATTTTTTAAATTTTAAATATATAAGAAAAAATAACAAAGTCATAAGAACTAATATTACTGCTAATTGATGGAAAAGATTTTTATAAATTTGTTTCACCTGTTTAGCTGTTTCAAATCCTATCGAATCCAGGTAAACCCCTGTACCTACCATCCATTTCCATTCGGGGATTCCTATTATATATGAAATTTTAGGAGTAACCTTTCCTGTTGATGGTTGTTCCCATGAATAGTAAATAAAATCTCCATTGGGTTTTTCTGCAGCTTTTCTCTCTTCCTGAATCACCTTTACACCATTTGGATCTTCTAAATCCCAAATATTTACACCCTCCAGTTCTCGTTTTGTGTCATTTAATAGAGTAGTTCCATCATAAGTTACAACAAAAATATAATCATCCAGATTGGCTCCAAATCTTAATTTCCTTAAATAATCAAGTACCTTTTTTTGATCATAATTTTGATCTGCATAGTGATATATCATATTAGCAACTATAAGGACTTCATTTTTTACTAGTTTTGATTGGTTCTCCAGAGTTTCTTCATAAATATGCTTTTTAGTAGTTTGAATAAACACAACTCTGTCAATTGTTAGAAAAACCATTATTATAACTAACATTGATAATAATATTATAAAAATATTACTTCTAATATTTTTTATTAAGCTTAAGTGAGATTTCTCTTGTGTCAATTTAAAAGTTCCTCAATTTTAGAAATTAGTATCTCAAAATTTATTGGCTTATTCATATATCCTGCTGGATTT
>JAOZPU010000083.1 GCA_029932585.1 Spirochaetia bacterium
AGTAAACAGAATTCTGGATTTATCTGGTGAAAGATTTAAAAAATTATAGTTTATTGAATGACTGCTGCATGAGTCCACACAATCTCCGCAGAGGGTGCAGTTAAATCCAGCTTTGCCTGATGCTATACTTTCTGCCGAAAGAGCATTGTATCTGCAAGCAGGAATACAGGCCATGCAATTATTACAGCTGCTGTCAATTTTTATTCTAAAGGGTGATATTTTACCCAGTATATTACTTAGTAATCCTATGGGGCAGTAGTATGAACAATGTCCCATAAAGCCTCTTTTCCGGGAAATAAAAATTGTCACCAGGATGCCAGCTATACCAAAGATAATTGCTGCATAAATTGCAATTATAGTTGAAATATTAAATGTTCTTAAAACGATTGCTGTAACTATTACTAATAGAGTTGTAAAAAATCTTAGAGTTTTCCAACTCTCTTTTGGAAAGAGAGGCTTCTTTTTAACTGAGGCAGCAATACCATCCATAGCACCAAAGTAACAAAGATAACTGCACCATGCTGGTCCTGTAAGTAATATTGTTGAAAGGAACAGAATAGGCATAAAAAGCCCTTCTCCTCTGAATATTGGCCCTCCCAGAATTACAGCAGGAATTGGAATATGCAGTTTCCCTGACATTAAAAATTTATCAGATATTAAGATGCCGGCTAAAAATTGCGAAAAAAATACTATGGAAAATAGGGTCCATATTTTTATTCTAATTTTTGCAACCTTACTTTCCTGTAATAGGAAATGTGTAATTATCCCAGCATAAACAGCAATAATTACAACCTGTAACCATCCCAGTCCTGGAATAAATCTATCAAAAAGCAATATCCCTTCGGGGCCTTTGCTTTTAGCCATAAATAAAAGGGCTGTTGTAAGTATAGTTGAAGTGATAACTGCTGTTATTGATTGTTTACTGGATATATTCATTTTGTCTCACTAATTCTGTATATCAGGAAGTAGTAATTACAGTCAATATTAAAAAGATAAAGCTTTTTACGCTATGTATCATTTTCTAGTTTGATAATACTTCTCCTCTAATATATTGTTAATAAACTGGCGAAAAAAGCAAAAAACAAATCAATTCAATAGACATCGTAAAAGTCTGGATCTATAATTTGATCGACGACTCAGTTTTAGAATATTAGGATATTTACTTAAAATGATTGTAGAAGATAATACTTTTAATTTAACAGATAATTCTCACTATAAAAAAGTAAGGGGTCTTGCTGATAATTTCATTATGCAAGAACTGACTTTTGATAAGTTGTGGCTAATTGCCGGAGAATCAAAGTTATTTCCCTCTTTGGCAGCTTTTCTTGCAATATCAAAAAAAAAACTTGCTCTCCATAAAAACAAAAAATTACGAATTGCAATTCTAATGAATCTTATTCATGAACATAACAGGTTAAGACCTTCCTCTGATACTAATCCAAATGGCGAGAATTCTCTTGAAAATAAAATTGATCAATTAAACTGGTTGTTACAAGATACAGAAATTGAATACAGGTTAATTTATGTTTCTGGTAACTGCCCCTGGGGCTCTGATGAAATTATGGATTCAGAGATAAAAAGATTAAATGCAGACAGTATTATTCATATTAAAGTGGATGATTACAAAATTGGAGATTCTTATACTAAAAATCAGAAAGGTGGAGAAATGATTTTTGGTATAAGATCAATTTTACAGATGGAAGGTTATCCTGATATGGGGCATTTTGACTGTATGCTTTTTACAGATGCAGATATGACCTTTGATCTGGGGCAGATTGGAATTCTAATTGATGGATACTATTCAGGAATGGATCTGATTACTGGTAACAGAATGGACCCACAATCTATTCTAATAAAAAATATGACCCGAGCTGGGAGTGGGGTGTTAATGTATCGTCACCTGCAAAGAAAGCTGGCTCCCGGTTTTTTTATTGATAAAAATCTGCATGATACTCAATGCCCCTGGAAATTTCTTTCACATAAAGTTCTGAATGATATAGAGGGCAATCTGGATTGTATGGACTGGTCCATTGATACAGATATATTATCTGCTGCAGGTAAACATGGCTATTCTTTGAATATTGTTCCAGTAACTGCCATCGATTCAGAATTTGAGTCTCATGGTAAAGCCATAGGTCATTTTCGAAGGAATCGTACTATTATAGAGGGAACTCTTCATCAGGCAGAAAAATATAATCTTAAATATGATAAAGATATTGCAAATTTGGTGTATAAATATCTTATTACTGATGAAGATTATCAAAAATTACTGGAGTCAGGCCTTCCTTTGTCTCTCTCATATCTTCCCAATGAAGATTGGGGAATGTCAGATCAGATAACATTAACTTTGGTCGAAGCCTGGCTGAAAGATCTTAATAAAAAAATTGACTTATAGCTTCCAGTAAAATTGTAATGTATAATAAAATTACAATAACAGGGTAAGAGGGTTGGAAAGTGAAAAGAACAGTTTTATTGGTTACAGCTTTATTTATAGTCGTACCCTGCTTGCTGTCTGCAAAAGGTAGGGGAGAAGAGATTGATAATAATGAACCTGCAGTCCTGGAATTCTGGACTCATGAGGATCCTAATAGAGACGCTTTAGAAAATAAATATATAGAAGAGTTCATGATAACTCATCCCGGTGTGATTATAAACAGAGTTACTTTTTCTTCTAAAAAAATATTTGAACTTGTACTAACTTCTTTTGCTGCCAATGCAGGACCGGATATTTTCAATATGCAGATAGAACAAGCTTATTCTTATATAACTAATGACAGAGTTGCTCCAGTAGATTATGTATCTGCAGGTTATGCAGATGCACAGGATATGACGGCACAATATATTGATGGGTTCCTCGATTCTGTTATTATCGATGGTGATATTTATGGAATACCACTTGAACTGAATAACTGGGCAATCTATATAAATAAGAGAATTTTTGCTAATGCTGGGCTTAATGCTGAGGTTGATTATCCACAAACATGGGAAGAGCTTGCTGATATTTCTGAAAAACTAACAATGCGGGATGGCCAGAATATTACCCGGAGAGGTTTTGATTTTAGATACCCTTATTATTTAATTTCAATGGTACCAATGGTTGAACAGTTAGGTGGAAAGCTTGTTAGTGATGATGGAAAGACTGCAATTATAGGTGATGATGCCTGGATTAATTTTCTTAGCTATATGCAGGAGTGGGGTGTAAATGGTCGAAATCTGGGATCTCCAACTTATAGAAATGCCCGGGAGCTTTTTAATATGGACAACAATGAGATAGGTATGTGTCTTTCCGGGCTTTATCAGAGTGCCCGTATTCGAAGGGATAATAGGGAATTTTATAATAGTGATGACTGGATGGTTGTTCCTTATCCTGTTTTTGAAAATGCAGTTAATGATGTTGCGAGTACATTCTATGGGCAATATTATATGGTTAATGCTGATAATTCTGACAGTGATATTAAAATTGCCTGGGAATTTATTAGCTATATGATGGGTCATGAAGAAGAGTATCTTGAAGAAGTAAATATAGTTCCTCCCACTAAAAAGCTAATGGAATCTGAAGCATTTAAGAATGTACCTTTTTCCACTGTTTTTGTTAGTGATCTTGCCAGAGCTAATGTGGTGTATACAGCAGAGAACGGAGCTAAAATGGAAGAGCTAATAAAAGAGGCTGTTGAGTCTGTTATGTTATCAGGTATCTCACCTGTACAGGCACATGCAACTTTGAAGGTTAAGGCTCAGGAATTACTAAATGATTTCTGAGAACCTCCGTCTTTCTGTTTGAGTCCATTCAAATAATTGCTGGGGGATACTCCTATATATTTCCGAAAAGTTTTGCTGAAATAACTCATGTCCTGAAATCCGGTTTCTCTTGCAACTTCATTAATTCTTTTTCCCTGATCTTTCATAAGCACCAAAGCTTTTTTTAATCTGTGAAATCGTAAATATTCAAGAAATGAGTAACTGGTTTTCATCCTAAAAAGCCTGGACAGGTAACTTTCACTTATTCCTATATATTCTACCGCATCTCTTAGTGAAATATCTTTGGAATAATAATCGTTAATATAATTGATGGCTTTGTTTACATAAAAATCTTGTTTATCTCCCTCTGGAGCCTGGACATATTCTTTGAATGGGGAGTTGAGAATCTCTGAATTTGTCTCAAAGTTAGTAATTTTGGATTTTATCCTGGTTTTTAGCAGTTCATAAGAGATTCTTTTGAGGGCAGCATAGAATTCCTCATCATCAACTGGTTTCACTATGTAATCTTTCACTCCCAGACGTATTGCTTGATGTGCATAGGAAAAATCGCTGTAACCTGTAAGTATAATTGCTGCCGGGGGCTGAATTTTTTTAAGCATTTCTATGCCATCCTGTCCGGGCATTCTAATATCGGTTACTACAATATCAGGTTTAAGGTCTCTTATTAGTTTTTCCCCGATTAGTCCATTTTCTGCTGATCCAATTACTTTACATGAGAATCTTTCCCATGGTGTAGTAAGAACAAGTTCGTTTCGAATTAACTCTTCATCTTCCACTACCAGAACTTTAAGCTTCATTCAGTATTTTCTCCCTATGTTTTAGATGGATAGTTACGGCTGAACATTCTTTTTCTCTTGTATATGTTAAACTTGTTTCTTCTCCGTAGTACAGTTTTAAACGCTGGTTGACATTAAACAGACCTATGCCTTTTTGTCCCTTTAGAGCATTATTCCAGGTTTCTTCACTGAGCCCGGAACCATTATCCCGAACTATTAGCAGAAGAGGATTAAATTGTCCTGTAATTTGTATAGTTTTATTACCTGTAAGTTTTTCCAGACCATGTATGACTGAATTTTCTACTACTGGTTGTATAATTAGCCGTGGTATTACTATTTCTTCTAATTCCTTATCAACCTTTATTTCCCAATTGAAGTTGGCACCATATCGAATTTTTTGAATTTGCAGATATCCTTCTACTAATTTTAAACTTTCTTTTACTGTGGTAAATTCTTCCTTTGAATCAATGGAATCTCTTAGAAGTTTTCCAAGCTGAGTTACGATAGTTGTAATATCGTTTACTCCATGCAGTTTGGAGATAGCTTTTACTGTATTAAGGGTATTGTATAAAAAATGGGGGTTGATCTGGGATTGAAGGGCATGAAGTTCAGCTGTACGAAGTGCTTTCTCCCGTTCTACTCTGGCATCTATCAGCGATTGTATTCTGGAAGCCATTCGATTAAAACCATGGAACAAAATTTCAAATTCATCTTCCTGGTAATCTTCCACCTGGACGGATAAATTCCCTTTCTCCATTTTTTTCATAGCACCAACAAGGAGTCTTACTGGATTGGTAATTTTTTTTGCAAGTGCAAAAGCCAATATTGTGGAGAGTATCAAACCCACTACTGAAATAACAAGAATTATTCTTGTAAGCAGTAAAAGATTTCTTGCTACAGTTCCATATCGGAGGGTTCCAGCCAGGGTGAGTTCTTCTGAATAGAGTGTTGTGTATGCAATTAGATTCCCATTAGATGTGAAAACTCCCGTTTCTCCCAATGGTACCTGCCATCCCAGATCTGAAAAGTTACCATATACACCTTCACGGAATAGGCTGGTAAATTTGTAGTTAATATTATCTATAAGGTATATATCTGAAAAAAATCCTGCATTGGTAATTTCCAAAGTTTCGCCAAGAGCTTCTGTATTTAAATCTGTTATAATATAACCTCTTTTGTTTGTATCCAATTCCAGAAGATGGAAAAGAGATAGTGCTACCCTGTCTCCCCTGGGACTCACAAAGTTTTCAACTATGGGGAAATCACTTCGATTTTTTTTTAGTTTCAGATATGTATTCAGGGAATGTTCAGATGAGTTAGGGTTGTAGATAGCAGGAAGGACATGGGTGGAGTATATCCTATCTCCTTTTTCGGTAACTAAATGAACAGAAGCATCTTCTATTCTACCGGAAATTCCTTTATAAAGATTTTGGTATAATAGGGAAAGTTCTTCCTTGTTAGGTTCTTCTGGGGCAAAGAGAGCATTCAGAATCAGGTCACTACGGGAAAGGTGGAGGGCCGCTTCCCGATAACCAGTGACTATTGTGTTTATGTTGTTTACCAGCAGTTTCATTCTTCCTGATGATTGATTGTTATAGGTATCTTCAATCATTCGTGTGGAGAACAGAATTGTAAATGTGCCAAGAAGAAGGACCTGAATAAGTCCTGTTAAAAGCAGAGATAAAAATATTTGAATCATGAATCTGCGGGGTAGAATGTTCTTAAACATATTTCTGTTGCTTCAGAAATAATATTTTGCCCTTTGCTATAGTTAATGTTGTTTCGAATTTATTATTAAAGGCTGTAATATCTGCATTATAGCCAGGGATAAGCAACCCTTTTTCTTTATCAATTCCCAGGATTCGTGCAGGGTTTGCTGTAGAGAAAAGGATTGCATCTTCAAGAGTTATACCCCAGGACACCAGGTTTTTGATCCCCAGTAGCATAGTTAAAGATGATCCAGCGATTACATTGTCTTTTTTTCTTAAAAATATATTATTCTTTAAATATACTTCCTCTTTATTGGCTATCATTGTTCCTTTTTTCTGCTTTGTTGGTCGTAGTGAATCAGTAACAAGTACAATTTTATCAACTGGTTTATCCCGGTAGAGCAGTTTTATAAGAGCAGGATGAACATGATATCCATCCGCAATAATTTCACATGATATTTCCGGATGGATCAGAATAGCACCAACACATCCCGGATCTCTGTGATGTAATTTACGCATGGCATTAAAAAAATGGGTAGAATGGAGAATTCCTGCCTGCATTCCTTCCAGCATATTTTCGTATGTTGCATTTGTATGACCTGCTGCAAGCTTAATTCCGTTTTTTATACAGTAAATTGCCAGTTCTCTCATGTTTTTCAATTCTGGTGCAACTGTCATTATGGAGATACATCCTTTACCTGTTTCAGCATATTTATGCATTAACTCCATGTTAACTTTTTGAAGTGCAGATTTTTCCTGAGCTCCTGTTTGATGTCGCGATATAAACGGTCCTTCAAGATTTAATCCATTAATACAGGCACCCTCTTCTTTGCCCATTGCTTTGACTCCAGCTTTTATTGCTGCATTAAGGTCTTCCTCTTTTTGAGTGTATATTGTTGGACAGAATGTTGTTACACCATAGGGGATAAGTAGTTTGGAGATTTCAAGATATGATTCTATTGACCCGTCAGAAGTATCAAATCCTCCAAATCCATGGATATGTGTATCAATAAAGCCGGCACAAAGATTATCACCTTTCAAATCTATATAGTAAGTGTCTTTAGGTAGGTTTAATTTTTTGAATCTTTCTTTACCCACAACATCTTCAATTTTATCATTTTTAATTATTATTGCGCCTTCGGGGATTGTCATTATTCCCGTAAAAATATTGGCATTTTGAATGCAAATGGTATTACTCATCCTGTTAATAATATTTGAAATTTTGTTATTTATCAATCGCTTCCTCCGTTTGAAATATATTCAAGTTAAAAGTTTTTAAGTGTTATTCATAAAATATGACCACATAGTTTATCAAAATGGTAGTTTAATATCAAAATTGTTATAGTTTTTGAAAAATTGACTTATAGTGATCTGGTTAGTTGTATTGTATAATTAATTTAGAATTCTCCATAATAATATAAATATAATTGCATGGGATAATATTATTGAAGAAAGTACCTTTAGTTTTTTAAATAGGTTAACCCCGGTTCGTTGAACCGGTAAAAAATATTTTGGAGGAAAGTATGAAAAAACTTTTATTACTTTTAGTTTTTATAGTTGCTGCCGGTATGTTATTTGCAGCAGGTGGAAAAGAAGCTAAAGCTCCTGCAGCAGATGAACCCATAGTTCTTGAATACTGGATGTGGGATCCAAACTTTGCTGAACAGGAACAGGCAATGATTGATGAGTATGAGAAATTACATCCAAATGTAACTGTCAATTTAACTGCTCTTGATCCAAAGAGTTACTGGACAAAGCTGGCTGCTATGGCTGCTTCTAAACAGATGCCTGATGTATTTAATATGCATCCAAATTCTGTAGAAGATTTTGTTGACCAGGGAGCTCTTCTTGATCTTACTGAAATGGTAAAAAATGATTTCAAGAAAGATGATTATTTCTGGAGTGTTATGGAATCAAGTTTTGCTGTAAATGATAAGTATTATGCTGTTCCTTTTGCATGGGTTGGTTCACTTATGTACTACAACAAGGATATGTTTGATAAGTATGGTGTAGCATATCCATCAGAGGGATGGGATTGGGATGAATTCCTTGAAAAGGCCCAGGCTCTTACTCAGGATACCGATGGAGATGGCAAAACTGACCAGTGGGGAGGGCTTGTTTTTTCCCGATACGCTGCGTATGACGGTTGGATATTACAGAATGATGGTGATTACCTGAATAGAGAAAAACTTACATGGGAACCTGATGCCAATGCAAAAGAGACTATTGAATTTTTGTATGATCTGGCAAACAAATATAAGGTTATTCCTCATCCAAAAGACTACGATCTGGATAAAAAGAAGAATAAGCTGATGTTCCAGCAGGAACAGGCAGCTATGATCACCGAAGGAAGTTGGAATATTAAGTTTATGAGAGAAGATATGGAAGCTGAATTTGATTGGGATGTTGCTTATTTCCCACGTGGTCCACACTGGAAAGAAGATACAATGCATGCATGGGCAGATGGTATTACAATTCCTGCAACATCAAAAAATCCTGAAGCTGCATGGGACTTTATTAAGTATGTTCTCCAGCGGCCTGCTGCAGATTACTATCCTGGAAAGGTGCCTTTCTACAAAGCAGAAGCTTATTCGGATGAATGGGATATTTTTAAATCAACAGGAAAACCACCAGAGCACAAGCCAATTATTCTTTCTTATGGTGAAAATGCAAAACATTTTTACACAAAATACTGGAAGTTCTGGAGAGGTTATGCAAGTGCGGAAGGTTCCGGCTTAAGTGAATATATTGATGCTTCCCTTAGTGGAGATATGACTTTGGATGAATTCTATACCGAAGCTGACAAGCAAATGAACAAAATGCTTGATAAAGCTTATCGCTAGGTATTAGAATTAGTTTTATTATACAGAGCCGACATTTAGGCTCTGTATAATTTAGTAAAAATAAAAATAACTGTTCAGATTGATAGATTGATTCAGTCTGACAATCAGAGCAGTTATAAGGATAAATGTATGAAGTATAAATTGTATGTACCCTATCTTTTTATTTTACTTGCAATGATGGGACTTTTTATATTCCGCCTTGGTCCCCTGTTTTTTGCAGGTATAATGTCATTTACAGACTGGAGTATGTTTGGAAGTGCTGGTTTTGTGGGGCTTGAGAATTATATCGATTTTCTTGGAGATGAAACATTCTGGAAAATTGTTGGACATACCTTACTATTTAGTTTGATTTTTGTACCCTCCATTGCCTTTGGTTCACTAATACTTGCTGTTTTATTAAATCAGGGTGTAAAAGGGACAACTGCATTTAGAGCAATGTACTTTGCTCCGGTTATTACTTCCACTGTTGCTGTAGGTATTGTATGGAGATGGATTTTTGGTGCAGATGTGGGAATGCTTAATTTTCTACTTCGTACCATAGGTTTCGAATCACCACCATCCTGGTTATCGGACAGGAGTTTATCACTTTTGGTTGTAGCCTTTGTATTTGCATGGAAAAGACTGGGATACTATATGATAATTTACCTTGCAGGTCTTCAGGATATACCAAAAACCCTGTATGAAGCTGCAAGAATTGATGGAGCTGGACATTTTGCTATTTTTAGAAAAATTACTGTACCTCTTATTACACCTACTATGTTTTTTATAACAATAATGGCACTGGTCGATTCATTTAAGAATTTTGATATTATCTACACTATGACCAGAGGAGGCCCGGGAAGGGCATCTACAACACTGGCTTACTACATATATCAGCATGCTTTTGAACTGTTTGAAATGGGAGCTGCCTCGAGCCTTTCCATGTTGCTGCTTCTTCTTGTAGGTGGAATTGCTGTGCTTAATTTCTATTATAAATCCCATTGGGTAGAGACTCAAGGATAAGGGGGAAGTATGAAAAACTATGGAAGAATAATTTTATATATAGTGCTGATTTTAATTGCAATTGTTAACGTTTTCCCTTTTTACTGGATGATAAATGTTTCATTACAACCTTTAGAGGCTGTTTATGCAGATCCTCCTGAATTTATTGCAAAACACCCAACTCTGGATAACTATAAAGAGATATTTACTAAATATAATTTTTTAAGATTTACCATGAATAGTCTTTTTATCTCTCTGACTGCAGCTATTGGACAGCTTTTTACCTGCAGCCTTGCCGGGTTTGCATTTGCCAGAATGAAGTTCCCTGGGAAAGAATTACTTTTTGGGTTGATAATTGCGACAATAATGGTTCCTATTGAGGTTGTAATAATACCGGAATTTCTGCTTATGGCGAAACTTGGTTGGATAAATACCTATCTGCCTATGATTGTTCCATCGTTTTTAATTGGAACAACAGGGGTTTTTTTAATGAGAAGTTTTTATGAAAATGTACCAAAAGAGCTTGAAGAGGCAGCTGTTGTAGATGGAGCTAACCCATTTGCTATCTACTGGAGAATATTTTTACCGGTTTCCAAAGCCTCACTTTCTGCCTTATTTATTATTTCGTTTTTAATAAACTGGAATGCATTTTTAAGACCTCTTATCTATTTAAATTCCAAGCATCTTTATACTCTTACGCTTGGTTTAATTAGTTTTGTTGGGGAATTTTCTGCTTTATGGAATTTTCTACTGGCTGGAGCTGTTGTATCTGTAGTACCTATTTTTACGGTGTATCTAATTATGCAGAAGCAATTTATTGAGGGTATAACTTCTACAGGAGTTAAAGGATAAGATAACTATATTAGCTTTTTTCGCCAGTTCTACTGCTTTATATTAGAGAAGAAGTTTTATTGACATAGTAAATGATACAAGCGAAAAAAGTTTAATTATTGCACATACTTATATCTCCTGATATAAGTATGTGTAATGTTAGAAGCTGGAAAAAATAAAAAATTAGAAAAACAAACTATTTCAAATATTCTTATGGGTCTAAAAGATGCTTTTCCTATAATGCTGGGTTATTTTTCTGTGGCTATGGCATTTGGTCTTCTCGTAAAAAGCGCAGATCTATATTTGAAGGATTCTGTTTTATTTTCTACTGTGGTATTTGCCGGAGCCAGTCAGTTTATGGCTCTCAATATGCTGATAAATGGTATTTCAGTTTTAAGTATTGTGACAGCTACATTTTTGGTAAACTTTCGTCATTTTATTATGAGTGCCTCTTTAAGCAGCAGGCTTCTCAAACCCCGTAAGTGGCAGATTCCTTTCATAGCATTTGGTGTTACAGATGAAACTTTTTCTGTTGTTATGGCAAGAGAGGGGGTGCTCCCTCCAGTTTATGTTATGGCAGTTAGTTTTTTTTCATATATCTCCTGGGGAAGCGGAACAGCAGCTGGTTTTCTTCTGGGATCATTAATTCCCGAGGCATTGGGAGACAGTCTTGGAATGGGGTTATATGTTCTTTTTATGTCTTTACTTGTTCCTGAAATTAAGAAAGCTCCCAGAATTATATGGGTGGCATTAACAGCAGGTATATTAAATACAGTGTTAAGCTATGTCCCATTAATTGGAAGCAGTTGGTCACTTGTTTTTGGAGTTATAATTTCTGCCCTATTATTCACTTTTGTATTTCCTTTGGAAACGGAGGTACCAAATGAATAATATTTTAGTTTTAGTTATCCTTATGGCTTTTGTAACCTATATTCCAAGACTTCTGCCCTTGGCTTTAATAAAAGCTGACAGACTTCCTGAAAAATTTAAACTTTTTTTGTCCTATATTCCTTATGCTGTTCTTGGAGCATTGATAATTCCAGATGGACTTTCAGGTATTCCCAATAGTGTTCCAATTTCCATTATTGTTCTTACTGTAGCAGCTATTGTCTCCTGGTATAAAAACAATGTAATACTGGCTTTTGTAATATCAGTAGCTGTCGCCTGGGGGCTTCAATCTTTTTAAGCTAACAGTTAGAATTGTTGCCAATATATTCTTGGCTGGTCGCTAACAAGTTTGCTGCTCGCCTATGCATCCTTAGGAGAATAATGTGACAGAAGCAGAACTTGAAATTCTAAGTAAATCGGATCTTTTTTATGGCTTAAATCCCAGCGAAATTAATTTTCTATTATCCAGCTTTTATTTGAATGTCAAAAAATACTCAAGAGATGATGTAATTATTATACAGGGAGAAACTTATAGTGATCTTTCTGTCGTAATGAAAGGTAATGTTTCATCAGAAATTAATGATCCTTCAGGGAAAAGGGTCAAGCTTGAGATTTTTTCTGAATCATCATTAATTGCTCCTGGTATTATATTTGCAGTGGATAATACTCTTCCAGTTACTGTTACTGCCGAGACAAATTGTGTTTTACTTTCTTTTTCAAAAGAGGATGTTATTTCTATTCTTCAAAGCAACAGCAACTGTATGAATAATTATCTTTCTTTACTTGGAAATAAAATTAATATTCTTGCAGAGAAAATTAGGTTGTTTCAGTTCAGTTCTATTCAACAGAAAATTGCTGGTTACCTGTTAAATTTGCATAAAAAGCAAGGGAGTGACAGTCTAATAATTCCCTATACAAGGGAAAATCTTGCAGATTTTTTTGGTGTTGCAAGGCCATCACTTTCCAGAGAACTTTCCAGAATGTCAGATGCCGGAATTATTGATATTGATTGTAAAAAAATAAATATTCTAAAAAAAACTGCTTTAAAATATCTTCTCGATGGTGAAATTCTTGATTGAAATTATAATTACAGTTTTACTATTCATAAAAACTTATATGGCTTCATAGGCGAGCAGCTAACTTGTTAGCGACCAGCCTTAGG
>JAOZPU010000246.1 GCA_029932585.1 Spirochaetia bacterium
TAATTAGAGGTCAATATCATGGTCAATCTCTCAAATATTAAAGTTGCATACGGCAACCGTATTCTCTTTAAAAATTCCGGATTCCTAATACGCCCAGGAGATAAGATTGGACTTGTTGGTCCCAATGGTTCTGGAAAAACAACAATATTCCGTCTAATTGCCAATGAGGAAAGCCCGGATGAAGGATCTGTAACAGTTGATCCTGGAATTGTTGTCGGTTATTTTTCACAGGATGTGGGAGAGATGAGCGGACATTCTGTTTTAAATGAAGTTCTTGCAGGAGCTGGTCGTGTTTTTGAAGCCAGTATAGAAATGACAAAAATGGAACACCTAATGTCCGATCAGAAGGCCATGTCTGCTTTGACAGATGATGAAATGGGAAAGTTCATGGACCATTATGGTGAAATACAATCCGAATTCCAAAACCTGGGCGGATACGAACTGGAGGATAATGCTAAAGCAATACTTGATGGTCTTGGGATACCAGAGGAAAGACAAAATCAGAAAGTAGAAACATTCAGCGGCGGCTGGAAAATGAGAATTGCATTAGCCCGTATTCTGGTCCTTAATCCAAATGTACTTCTTATTGATGAACCAACAAATCACCTGGATATTGAAACCATAATATGGCTTGAAGAATGGCTAAAATCTTTTAAGGGCGCTGTAATGATGACCAGTCATGACAGAGATTTTATGACCCGTATATGCAATAGAACTATAGAAGTAGCAGGAGAAAATATTTTTACCTACAGTGGAGATTATGACTTTTATCTGCAGGAAAGTAAAATTCGAAGAGAACAATTAATTGCAGGTCAACGCAGACAGCAGGCTATGCTTGCAAAAGAAGAAGAGTTTATTGCAAGATTTGCTGCCAGAGCTTCTCATGCAGCCCAGGTTCAATCCAGGGTAAAAATGCTTGAAAAAGTAGAGAGAATAATAATTCCACCGGATCCAAAAAAAATTAAATTAAAGCTTAATCCAATAACCAGAGGTGGAGATATTGTAGTTACCTTGGATAACTTAGCTAAAGAGTGGCCTCTGCCTGATGGTTCGACACATCCTGTTTTTAGTGGTATTAGCGGAATAATCGAGAGGGGAAATAAAATTGCTCTGACGGGCATAAACGGAGCAGGAAAATCTACTCTTTTAAAAGTAATTGCCGAACAAACCGAAGCTACCGCCGGAATCAGTACTATTGGAGCCAGCATAAACTTAGGCTACTTTAGCCAGTACTCATCTGATATGCTTAATTTAAACAGCAGCATATACGAAGAAGTAGCAGCCAGACTGCCAAATGAAACTATAGGATACATAAAAAATCTACTCGGATCTTTTCAGTTTTCCGGAGATGATGTAGAAAAAAAAATTAGTGTTCTTTCTGGTGGAGAAAAAAGCCGGGTTATGATTGCCTGTCTTCTTGCAGAACCAGTAAATTTTCTGGTTCTGGATGAACCAACTAACCATTTAGATATAGCCAGCAGGGAAGTTCTTCTGGAAGCCCTTCAGGACTTTAAGGGGACTGTAATAATTGTCAGCCATGACCGTTATTTTTTACGAAATGTTGTTAACCGTGTATTTGAGATAGATCATGGGGCTATGAAAATATTTGAAGGTGATTACAACTACTATCTGGAAAAATCTTAATAACCTTCTTGTCCAACACCCCGGTGATCGTTCCGCTCCAACGGTTTAGCTTCATTGACTATTAAATTTCTGTCTTCAACTTCTTTACCACTCATTTTTTCAATGGCTGTCAAAGCTTCCTCTTCTGTAGACATCTCAACAAACCCAAACCCCTTACTTCGTCCGGAATTTCTTATAGTAATTACTTTAGCATATTCAACTGTTCCAAATACACTAAACATTGCATTTAAAGTTTCATCGTTCTGAGAAAAGGGGAGATTCCCCACATAAATTCTTTTACCCATTCATTTCTCCTTATTATTCAAGTCTTATAATTTAAACCATTCCTCATAATCCTTAATAGTAGGTGCAACCCATGTTTTATGAACATATTCCCCACTTTCTTCGTTGTAGTAATAATCCTCTGCCCATTTTTTTCTGTTCCTTATTACTCTTTCAACCGCATCCAATATATAATCAAGCTCTTTATCACTCATTGTAGGATGGAATGATATCCTGGCCCAGCCGGGTTTTTGCGAAAGATCTCCATGATCAATCATTTCTGTTATTTTTTCGGACTGAACCTTGGTGACATGAAGAAGATAATGTCCATAAGTTCCAGCACAGGAGCAGCCACCCCTTACCTGAATACCATAACGGTCATTTAACATACGAACAATTAAATTATGATTCATATCCTCAACATTAAAAGATATAACTCCTATCCGTTTCTCATTATTGTCACCAAGAATAGTAAGTTCAGGTATTTTTCGAAAAGAAGCAAGTGCTTTCCCCATTAATTCGGCTTCTCTTTCTGCAATAGAGGCTACTCCCATTGAATTTTTGAGATCAATTACCAGTGCAGCTCTTATTGCCTGAAGAAATCCAGGGGTACCACCGTCCTCTCTGGCTTCTATATCTGCATAGTAGCTTCTTTCACCCCATCTATTTGTCCAGGCAACAGTTCCTCCTCCGGGATTATCCGGAATTTCAGAATTATATAATTTTGAATTAAACACCAGAACACCAGAAGTACCAGGCCCTCCCAAAAACTTGTGGGGAGAAAAAACTATTCCATCAAGATAACCATCAGGATCATTTTCAGGATGCATATCAATATCAACATATGGTGCAGAAGCAGCAAAATCAATAAAGGAAATTCCTCCATGACGATGCATTATACGGGATAACTCTCTATAAGGAGGGAAAAGCCCAGTAACATTGGAGCATCCTGAAAAAGCACCAATTTTTATTTTTCTATTTTTATATTTTTCAAGCTGCAGTTCAAGTTCTTCACACCGAACCTTAAGATCATCAGTTGGCTGCAGTACAATTACATCAGCTATAGTCTCAAGCCAGGAGGTATGATTTGAATGATGTTCCATATGGGTAACAAAAACAACAGGGTGAGAATCACTATGTTCTTTGGAAACTCTTTCACATGGAATCCCATTTTCAAAATTTAATGGATTAACCATGCAAGGAGCCTTTAGTCCAAGTATTCGCTGTAGTTTATTAATTACAGCAGTCATTCCTGCACCTGCAGTAATTAAAACATCATTTTCATCTGCATTTACATGCTTTTTAATTATTCTATTAGCAAGATGATAGGCATGTGTCATAGCTCTACCAGTTTCAGAAGATTCTGAATGTGTATTCCCCACCATAGGGCCAATAACTTCCTGCATTCTCTTCTCTATGGGCCCATACAGCCGGCCACTGGCTATCCAATCGGCATAGATTAGAGGAACTTCACCATATGGACCGTTAAATTTCGAATCGATTCCAATTATTCC
>JAOZPU010000084.1 GCA_029932585.1 Spirochaetia bacterium
TAGCTACTCGTTAACAGCGTCCGTACTTATATCAAATTATCTTGCTTACTGTCAAGCGTCTAAACGCTTTTAAGCAAGAAACATTCCAAAGTATTCAATGACTAAATCTGAAGTTCAAACAAGCTCTGTACGTCAGTACTTTGTTGCCATTACTAAGATTGGTGAAACTAACATACGTTCCAACTGAAGCCTCGAGTAAAGTACTCGAAACACTTATTATTGTCAATAGATTTTCTAAAACTTATAG
Source organism: Spirochaetia bacterium (assembly GCA_029932585.1). GTDB lineage: Bacteria > Spirochaetota > Spirochaetia > B11-G9 > B11-G9 > JAJRQE01. The sequence goes on from JAOZPU010000084.1 coordinate 248, forward strand.
AATTAAATATAAAATTATTAAGATGTCTCCTTTGAGGCTTTTAAGTATGCCAGGAACGAAACAACAGCAGCAAATGCTGAAAGATAAAAAACAACAATAAGACTTATCCTTAAAGGATTCAAAATATTAGAAAACAAGTCAAGTCTTTCAAAACTGACATACAGAACCCCCAGCACACCTGAAACCGCATATGTAATAGCTTTCAACTTACCCCATACAGAAGCTGCTACAACAACACCTCTCTCCATCATCATCATCCGGAAAAAGGTTATTCCCAGCTCTCTGTATATAATAATTAAAAATATCCACAAAGGCATTAACCCTGTAAAAGCAAAACAAAGAAAATATGTTATTCGACTAAGAACATCCGCAAATGGATCCAAAACCTTCCCTAAATCTGATACTAAATTATATTTGCGTGCAATATATCCATCAAGAAAATCCGACAACTCGATACCTGCAAAAATACTCAGAATTAATATACTCGACAGAGTATTAAATGAACCAGTCCAGGCTGGTAAAAAATAGCTTATGAAAAATAATGGTGCCACTACAATACGAGCAACTGTAATTTTATTTGGTAAGTTCATAGCCCCTCCTTTTAAACGCTTTCGAGCACTTTCCTCAGGCTGTACAGGTTAGCAATAAACCTGTTTTCTTTAGCTTTCGGAAAGTCTCTGTCGCTAAATGATAAAAAAGGTATTCAATTCTTTCCAATCATAATATTGAAATGTCTTTTTATCATTCCCTTATACTGCATGTTGATTCCCAAATGAATTAAATATTTCAGTATATACACTATCACGTGAATAACTGTACAGAACCTTATAACCGGATAAAATCCTCTTCTTCATTAAAAATTGTATTTTCTTTTCCATTTCTCCAGGAGAATCAAAGGTATATACCTTTTCTCTTCCAGATTCCAATACGGTACCCCATACAGAAGTAAATGTATACTGTGAAAAAAGATTTCCCTGACGATCATGCATGGTATAATATCTGGGAATAGATTTTGATTGTTTGTAAAAAGTAATTGTCATATATACCTACCCTTCGGCAGATAATTCTATAGAGTCAATTTTCTATTATGATTTTTTTTTGATAAATATCCAAAACCATGCTGTACTGAAAAAAAAGGACCTTATCGGACAACTTAACACTATAATCTTCTTTGGATAAGAGAAATGTTCTTTCTACTATATAATTAATAATTTTTTCTTTCCAATTCAATTTAGTCATAGAGTTTTTCAATCTATAATAGCGCATAGAATCAATAAAAAACAAAGATCTGTCAATTTCCATTATTTCAAAAATCAACACTATATCAGAACTATCTTCCTTAATAAAAGGGGAAACAGAATTAAAAACAGAGAGTTCTGCTGCAACACCCTCTCCATTATTCGATAATATTCGATAAGACCCCAGAACTCTATCAGGATTTACCGGTCTCCATTCCTGCAAGTAGGTATTAAAAAATAAAACAATAAGAGCTAGAATAAAAACCAGGGGAAGACCTATTACATACCTGAAAATAAAACTAAGATAAAATAAAATAAATACAATAAGTGAAAAATAAAGATATTTAACTGACCATACAAATTCAGACCAGTTAACAAAAAAGGCAGATGCGGCAATAAAACAAAAAGCAATTGAAATATTAATAGAAAACCAGATAAGTTTATTGCTCCGGGCTCGTTTTGGGTCTCGTTTTCGTCTTACACTGGAACCGAGATTAAATATTCCGGCAGCAGCAAACACTGCTGCCGGGAAAATCCAGGTGTAAAGATTTGATATCAAATAAGATCCTTATCAGCAATTACTTGAAGAGTATCACTGATAAATTTATCAATTGGAATACCATTTGTCTGTTCCCCTGTTCTTAAACGGAGAGATACAGAATTTGACTCCAATTCTTTTTCCCCAATAATAATCATATAAGGTATTTTTTCCTTCTGAGCATTACGTATTTTTGCATTCATCCTACTGTCAGATTTATCAATTTCGGCTCTTATGCCACTAAGTTTCAGACTTTTTAACACTTCATCACCAAAATCGTTAAATGTTTCTGCTACAGGAATAATTCTTACCTGAACAGGAGACAACCATACAGGAAAAGCACCAGCATAATGCTCAATCAAAACACCAAAGAAGCGTTCAATAGATCCTAGAAGAGCTCTATGAATCATATAAGGGCGTTTTTCCTTTCCATCACTGTCAACAAAGTTCATATCAAACCGTTCCGGAAGGTTAAAATCAAACTGAACAGTAGTCATCTGCCATTCACGACCAATTGCATCTTTAATTTTAAGATCTATTTTGGGTCCGTAGAACGCACCTCCGCCTTCATCCAGCTCATATTCAAGCCCCTCAGCTTTAATAGCTTTTTCAAGAGACTTTGTTGCTGTATCCCAGTTTACCTGGTCTCCTACACTTTTTTCAGGTCGTGTTGAAAGATAAGCTTTAATGTTTGTAAACCCAAAAGCCTTCCACATATCAAGCGAAAACCTTAATACCTCTAAAATTTCATCTTCCACCTGGTCAGGTGTACAGATAATATGTGCATCATCCTGAGTAAACCCTCTTACACGTAAAAGTCCATGAAGTGCTCCTGATTTCTCATATCTGTAAACAGTTCCAAGTTCTGCCCATCTTAAAGGCAATTCTCTATATGACCTTATATCTGTTTTATAAATCATAATATGAAAGGGACAATTCATTGGCTTCATATAATAGTCGTTATCATCAACTACCATAGGGCTGTACATACTCTCATTATAAAACCCCAAATGTCCGGAAGTCTCCCATAACCAGGCTTTTCCCAAATGAGGAGTATAAAGAAGCTCATATCCATTTTTATAATGTACATCTCTCCAGTAATCTTCTATAGCCAGCCTTATTCTGGCACCTTTCGGATGCCAGTAAATTAAACCTGGGCCTGCTTCCTCATGGGTTGAGTATAGATCAAGAGCCTTTCCCAATTTTCTATGATCTCTTTTTTCCATCTCTTCTCTCTGTTTAAGATAGAGGCGCAGTTCTTTAGGATTTTTCCAGGCTGTACCATAAATTCTGGTAAGCATTGGATTGGTTTCTTTACCTCTCCAATATGCACCTGCAATTGAGAGAAGTTTGAATGATCCTGCATTTAGTTGTGATGTATTTTCAACATGGGGTCCTCTGCAAAGATCAGTAAACTCGCCCTGACTGTAAAGAGAAACGTCCTCACCCTCAGGAATAGCTTTTAAAAGCTCCAGTTTATAAGTTTCATCTGAAAATAGCTTCTGTGCCTCGCTTCTGCTTACGACTTTCCTGTTAAAATCAAATTTCCCATTGATAATCTCTTTCATCCTTACAGTAATCTCTTCCAGATCTTCTTCTAAAAGAGGTCTGGGAAGATCAAAATCATAGTAAAAACCATTATCAATAGAGGGACCAATAGCAACCTTTGTTCCAGGTATCATCTCTGTAACTGCTTCTGCCATTACATGAGCCATAGAATGCCTTATTTTATCTATAGTAATATCTGCCATTATTTTCCTCCAGTTAAGAGCTTTTTGCACTGTATCATATTTAACTCAGATCCAGCTTTTTGCGCTATGGGTCAATTTGAATTTAATGTTCAGCTCTCCACTAATACAGAGATAGTTCACCGACGCAAAAAGCCATTCATTCGTAAAAACAGATCATATCACAAAAGTCTCAGATAGATAATGCGAAAAACTATATTAGTTGTCAATAGCCCTTCAATAAGTGTTACTGTGAGATTGCCGAACCACTCAGTGCAGCTTCTATCCGATCTATCATCCAGTCAGGTGTTGATGCACCTGCTGTTATACCTATTGTTTCATATTTAAAAATTTCTTCCGGAAGATCTTCTACTGATTCAACGTGCCAGGAGGGAAGTCCCTCTTTTAAAGCACTCAAATGGAGTCTTTTTGTATTAGCACTATTTTTTCCACCAATAACAATAACAGCATCCACCTCAGCAGTAAGCTCCTTCAATGAATTCTGTCTTTGACTTGTTGCAGGACAGATACTCTTTATAATTTTTACAGAAGAATCTCTTCGTATAAGAATTTGACAAATTGTATCATACTCTGCCTGAGAAAGAGTTGTTTGTGCTATAACAAGAGTTTTTTCAGGGATTTTAAGGGCTTCTGCCTCAAATTCAGTAAGTATAACAGCATATTTTTTTGCACATCCAACTATGGCTTTTACTTCACCATGCCCCTTGTCTCCCACAATAACAATAAACCAACCATCCTCACTATACCGGGTTACAGTTTTTTGAGATCTAAGAACCCGGGGACAGGTACCTTCGACAATCTTATATCCATTTTCTGCAAATTTTTTACGATCTTCAGGATGTATTCCATGTGCTCTAATAATAATTGTTCCGCCATCTGCATCTGAAGGAGATTCAATTGATTCAACACCTTGAAGACGAAGCTTCTCTATAACCTGGGGATTGTGTATTAATGGTCCATAAGTATACAAATTGTTACTATCTTCATGGATAATTTGCTTATCAACCTTACCCATAACGGCTTTTACTCCCATGCAAAACCCCATTACATTGGATCTGATTACTTTCCTTTTAACTGCCACTACTCAACCCCCATCTTCATAGAGATTGTTACACCATGACCAACTGATAATATGGTTGAATATAATCTACTATCTGCAAAAACCATTTTATTATATTTATCCATATGATCACCAAGTCCTTTCCTGACATCAGGATTCATTTTAAACATAGTATCATCTGCTATTATCAATCCTCCTGTCCTTGTTAAATCAACAATTTTGTTGTGCAAAAGGGGGTAAAGATACTTCCCTGCATCCTGAAATATCAGATCCCAATCCCCACCCAAAGTCTCAATTATATCTTCAGCATTTCCAAGTTTCTTTTCTACCCAGTTATCAAGACCGGCATTTGTTATGTTTTTCACCACCTCTTTATGAGTTCTTTCATGATTATCTACTGTAACAACTCTACCACCAGTTATTTTAACCCCCTCTCCCAGCCACAAAGCTGAATACCCAACTCCACTACCAATTTCAAGAACCTTTTTAGCATTTGTAAGCCTAATAACAAGTCCAAGGAATTTACCCAACTCAGGCTCTACAGAAGGTTGAATATCATCTCTACCAGAACTTAAAGACTCCAGGTCCTCTATAAATACTGAGTCACGCTTAATAAATGATCTAAGATAATTAAAATAATCCAAACTATAGTCCTATAAAATAAAAAAGTTAAAAAAAACCGACCCTCTGGAGGATCGGTTGAATTAGTAATAATAACTACTTTTTACTTTTCCGCTTCCCTTTTAGCTTTCTTTCAACTACCGGGATCTCTGTTATCTTGCGTAAAGACGCTGTTTCCTGTTCGCCCCCGGACTCCATAACTGAAGGAGTTTCTGTCGAAATACCACTTTTTTCAGCTTTTCGCTTCTGAGTGACATTTGTCCATCCAAGAAGTACAGGTGATGCAATAAAAATTGATGAATATGTTCCTACAACAATACCAACTATCAAATTAAGTGCAAAATCTTCTATTGATCCTGTACCAAAGACATACAATGCCACTACTGCCAGCAATGTTGTAAGAGAGGTTATAATAGTTCTACTTAGAGACTGAGTAATACTTATATTTACAATATTATCAAAACGATCCCCTTTAAGAAGAACCTTGTTTTCTCTAATTCTATCAAAAACAACAATAGTATCATTAAGAGAATAACCAATTATTGTAAGAACGGCTGCAATGGTTGTTGTAGAAACTTCCAAACCGAAAGTACCAATAAAACCAAGCATTATGAGAACATCATGTGCAAGAGCTGTAATTGCTGAAACAGCAAATCCAAGTTTAAATCTAAACCAAATGTAGAGTAAAATTAAAGCAAGTGCAACAATAGTAAGAGTTATAGACTGACTTGCAAGACTGCTTGAAAAACGGGGGCCAACATAATCAGACTGTTTTATTACAACAGTATTTGCACCAAAAGCTTTTTCAAGAGAATTTGTAATCTCTACTTCAATTTCATCTTTTTTTGTACCTTCAGGATCGCTGACACGTACCATAAACTCACTTAAAGTTTCATTTCCTATAACCTGAACCTGAGGGTTACCTAAACCTGAAAGGGCAGATCGAACCTTATCAATTGCGACAACTGAAGATTCTCCGCCAACTATATTTATAAATGAAGTTTCCGCTGTAATTGAAAGAGGATAGCTTAATCCAGAAGTTAGCTCTGCTGAACTGGAAGAACCAGCTGCAATCAGTTCAATATTAAAACCGGGTATTTCTGACATTCCAGCTTTAAGATCAGCAAGAGTAGAATAATCAGCAAACTGATATGTATAATTAGTAACACCTTTATCACTTCTAACATCTACTATAGCACTGGAACCCTGCATATCAAAAGAAGCATCTCCAACACCGGTATAGGTAGCTGTAAATGCAACTGGAGCAACCTGAACCCGCTGATTCAACCCTGCCTGATAGTCGATACCTAAATTAAAACCATTATTAACAACAGTTCCAACAATACCACCGGTAATAACAAGGACTGAAACGAGGAACATAATATATCTGATTTTAGTAAATTTTATCATCCTGGTCATTATATCCTCCAGCCTATACTAAGCTTTTTAACTTTAAGCTGTTCAGTTGTAAAATCAAAAAGAAGTCTTGCTACAAATAAAGCAGTAAACATTGAGCTTACGATACCAACTGCAAGAGTATTTGCAAAACCCTGTATAGGTCCTGATGCCATTTGTGAAAGAACAAGAGCAGCTATAAAAGTTGTAATATTAGCATCCATAATTGTCCAGAATGCTTTTCTAAATCCTGCTTTCACTGAAGCTTCGGCAGATTTACCCAGCCGATACTCCTCTTTAATTCTTTCAAATATAATTACATTTGCATCTACTGCCATACCTACGGTAAGGATAATTCCGGCAATACTTGTTAAAGTCAGAGTAAGATTAAATGCAGATAATATTGCCAATATAAATACAAGATTAAGCATTAAAGCAATATCTGCAACCAAACCGGATCCAATATAATAAACAAGCATAAAAAGAATAACTAAAATAAACCCAAGAGATATAGCTTTTAAACCCTGTTTAACAGAATCTTCTCCCAGAGAGGCTCCAACAGCCTGCTGATTATTTATTTTCAAGTCTACTGGCATAGCTGCAGTTCTAAGAACCAGAGCAAGGTTTGTTGCTTCTGTACGATCAAAACCACTCATCTGAACCCTTTCTCTTATAGGTTCATTAATTACTGCCATTGATTTAACTTTACCATCAAGTAAAATCGCAAGAGTATTACCTTCATTAGCTGTTGTCAGCTTAAAGAATATCTCTCCACCTGATGAATCAAGAGTAAAGTTTATTACAGGCTTGCCTGTTACAGGATGATTGGCAACTAATGCCTCCTGAATATGACTTCCATCAAGACCGACTTCTTCGGATACAACTACATACCTCTGAAGCTGATCAATTCCATACTCATCTTTTTTATAGTAACCACGAACAACACTACCGGCATTAAGAAAATCCATTTTTTTAATAGAGCCGTCTTCTGCAAAAACATCACCAGGATGTTCATTAAAGTATTGTGTCAACTGTTCACTTGCTTCCTGATCGACAATATGAAAATCCAAAGAACCTTTTCCCATCAAAAAGGTATTAACCCTTTCAGGATCCGCAGCTCCAGGAATCTCTATTGCGATTTGAGTTGAACCCTGCCTTCTAATTTGTGGTTCTGTAACACCGAATTTATCAATTCTGTTGTTTAGAATCTCCATAGCACGGTCAATTGCCTGATTCTGATCTTCAGAACTTGGGGCATGACCTAATCTTTTCTCAAGACTGTCAATATCAGCTTCAAGCAAAATTGACATTCCTCCTGACAGGTCAAGACCTAATTGAAGAATTTTACCACTTGCATCTTTTAAACCAAGCAGATGTTCCCTATACTCATTTTCAAGACTGGAAAAGACGCTTTTCTCACTTCCAAGACTATTTAAAACAGCTGCAATTGTCCAACTGTCAGGTAAATCCCGTTTTGCAAGCTTATAATTTTCTTCAGCTTTATCTTTAAGAAAACCAAATTTCTCAGGTATAGCCGCATCCTGATCCTTTGAAACAAGATCTTTTAATTCTACAAGATCCCTGGATGCTCTACCTCTGGAATATGCCTGTATCTGTTCTTTTGAACCGGCTGCAAGTTCTTTTTGATCCTGTGGTACCATATAGTACCAATTAAAGGTAGGATAAAGAAAGACTCCCCCTGCAACCAGAACAAGAAGTACAACTAATAATCGTGCACGTTTGCTCATTTTATACTCCTAAATTATGATAAAAAAGAAACCTTTTTATCATTCTTCCTACGCTTTGCCTTCACTTACTACTGAAGAAATTGCGCTCTTTGAGAATTCTAGTTTTGTATTATCGTCTACCTTCACAACAGTTGACTGTTCTTTAACAGAAACAACAGTTCCGTGAATTCCACCAATCGAAACAACCTTGTCGCCCTTTTTAAGAGCTTCAATCATTTTCTTTGCGTCTTTTTGTTTTTTATTCTGAGGACGAATAATCAGAAAATAGAAAATAAGAATTACAAGACCAAATGTAACAAAAGTTGTTACCATCTGACCTGATCCACCAGCACTGGCTTCTGTGGCACCCATAAGCATGGGTAGGTTAGCGAAATAATTTGTCATAAATTGAATACCTCATTTTATTTATATATGTCGAAGAAAAATAGCATGTAAGTAGTGATGAGTCAAGGTTAGATATATGTTACCTTTGAAATATGAGAGGGTACCTCAAATACTCCTAAAAGGCGTTTCATAGAATCAAGAGTAGCAATATTCTCTCCACTCATTTTATTATAGATACTTAGAACATCTTCCTGCCTGGCTGTATCTTCATCAAAAAGAGCCTCACAAAAAGCAGATTTAAAGAAACCTTTTTCTGCAAGCTGTTTCCCAGTCAATTTAGCATATTGTTTTTTTGCATTTTTATCCACAATAGCAGAAACTCCCTGATAACCAATAGCAAACATAAAATCGACCTTTGTCATACTCTCTCCTCCATGAAGAAATTTACTTTCCCAGCAGCCTATTGGTTACTGTGACTAGCTACTCTTCGGTCACTGAGTACGACGTAGTCGTGTATCGAAGTGATCGAAGCAAAAAAAAGGGTTGTTCCATAAATACGGGAACAACCCTCTGATATCTGAAACTGAAATATTTCAGAATGGGCTACATCATTCCGCCCATTCCTCCCATTCCACCCATTCCACCGGCGCCCATAGGAGGCATTCCGGCACCATCATCAGATGAAGGTAGATCCGTAATTGCACATTCTGTAGTTAAAATAAGAGCAGCAATAGAAGCAGCATTCTGAAGAGCACTTCTTGTTACTTTTGCAGGATCAAGAATTCCAGCTTTAAGCATATCTGTCCACTCCATAGCTGAAGCATCAAATCCAATACCTTTTTTCTCATTTTTAGCTTTGTCAGCAACAATAGCTCCATCAAGACCTGCATTTATTGCAATCTGCCTGATAGGTTCTTCCAATGCACGTCTTACAATTTTATAACCAATTTTTTCTTCTTCTGTAAGATCATCCATATTAACTTTTTCAAGAGCATGGACTGCCTGAATTAAAGTAAGACCACCACCTGGAATAACACCCTCTTCGATTGCAGCTCTGGTTGCAGAAAGAGCATCTTCTACTCTGTGTTTTTTCTCTTTAAGCTCAACTTCAGTTGCAGCACCAACATTAATTACAGCTACACCGCCTGCAAGTTTTGCAAGTCTTTCCTGTAATTTTTCTCTATCATAATCTGAAGAAGTATCTTCAATCTGGGTTTTTATCTGAGCAATTCGATCTTTTAGATCAGAAGCTTTTCCACCACCATTGATAATTGTTGTATTTTCTTTTTCAACCTTAACTGTTTTAGCAGTTCCAAGCTGGGATATTTCAGCATTCTCAAGTTTCATTCCAATATCTTCTGAAATTACTTCTCCACCAGTAAGAATTGCAATATCTTCAAGCATTGCCTTTCTTCTGTCACCAAAACCAGGCGCTTTAACAGCAACAACATTAAGAGTTCCTCTTAAGCTGTTTACAACTAGTGTTGCAAGAGCTTCACCATCAATATCCTCTGCAATTATTAAAATAGGTTTACTTGCCTGAGCAACTTTTTCCAGAACTGGAAGAAGATCTTTCATACTGGATATTTTTTTATCATAAATAAGAATATAAGGAGAATCCATAATAGATTCCATTGTATCTCTGTTTGTTGCAAAATAAGGAGAAAGGTAACCTCTGTCAAACTGCATACCTTCTACAAAATCAGTTGTTGTATCAATTGTTTTTGATTCTTCAACAGTAATTACGCCATCTTTACCAACTTTTTCCATAGCTGTTGCAATTTCATCACCAATTTCACTGTCATTATTAGCAGAAATTGAAGCAACCTGAGAAATTTCTTCCTTGTCTTTAATCTCTTTAGCTGCCTTTTTAATTTCAGCTGCTGCATCAAGTACTGCCTTATCAATACCACGTTTGATTCCCATAGGATTGATTCCTGCAGCAACACTCTTAAGACCTTCCTTAATTATTGCATATGCAAGTACAGTTGCAGTTGTTGTTCCGTCCCCGGCAACATCATTAGTTTTAGTTGCTACTTCTTTAAGAAGCTGCGCACCCATATTTTCATAGGGATCTTCAAGTTCAATCTCTTTTGCTACAGACACACCATCTTTTGTTACTGTTGGTGCTCCAAATTTTTTGTCCAGAAGAACATTTCTACCCTTAGGTCCTAATGTTACTTTTACTGCATTGGAAAGCTTTTCAACACCGTTTAAAAGTTTTTTCCTAGCATCTTCATTATAAAGAAGTTGTTTTGCCATGTTATTTACCTCACTTGCAAATTGTTAATCAGATTTGTTTTGATTTATATATTTTTCAAAATGTAAGATACAAATTCTTTTCATCTTTGCCAACATAAAAATACAAATTTTATATAAAAATATCGGAATTCAGTGATTTTCCAATGAAATCCGTTTTTTAGAATTTTATGAAGCGGCTTTACTCTTCGGTCCCTGTAGTTCCTGAGCCTGTTGAATGGGAGCTTGTCGAAGGGCCTTTTAAACCAATTTCATCTGCCACTTCTCTCATTCCCAGAATAGTATCATTTATTAAATCAGCCAGTTCCACACCAAGATCTGCCGCCCCTTTTTCAATAATACTCCTATCTACACCTGCAGAAAACTGCTTTGCCTTCCATTTCTTTTTTACTGACTTTACTTTTACATCCATAATACTTTTAGAAGGCCGAACTAAAGCGGTAGCCGTAATTAGGCCTGTAAGTTCATCTATAGCATATAATGTTTTTTCCAGAAGGGTTTCCGGTTTCACATCCACACAGAGACCATAACCATGGCTCTGAACAGCACGAATATATTCCTCGGGCCAGCCCCGTTCTTCCATTATTTCTCTTGCTTTAACACAATGTTCTTCAGGATACATCTCATAATCGTGATCATGAATCAGTCCTACAATTCCCCATTTTTCAACATCTTCATTGTGTTTTTTTGCAAAGTATCGCATTACACCCTCTACAGAGAGCCCATGTTTAATTAAACTATCTGATTTTGTAAATTCTTTTAATAAATTAAAAGCATCTTCTCTTGTTGGATTGTCCATTGTTTGTACTCCTAATGGATCGATTTCGACCGTTAGAAAGATAGCACACTACCCATATACAGTAAAGACGCCCACGTAAAGATGCCAACCTAGGGACGTCTCTACGATGGTGTTATCTCACCACTGTAAATATCTTTAATAAACCCTTTGCTTTGTAATAATAACTGCCCACTGGAACCAATTCCCTCAATAACTCCTGTTATTATCTTTTCCGATCCGGGAATGCCTGCACTTACGGAAACTTCTTTTCCAATATTGCGAAGTCTGTCAGTTACCTCTCTATTCCAGGTTTTGTCCCCAAGAGCTTTTTTCAACTCAGATAAAACCGATTCCAATTCTATATTCAAATCGAATACATCATTTTTTTCTATAGATAGTGATGTAGCAGTTTCTGATATTGATTTTGGGAATTTATTCTGATTTATATTTATACCTATTCCTATATTAAACAATCCTTTTCTTGATTCAATAATTATTCCGGCAATTTTTTTACCACAGACATATATATCGTTGGGCCATTTAATTTCAGGTTTTATTTTATGATATTTTTCAAGATATTTTGAAAGACCAAGACCAACAACAACAGGAAGAGGATTTGATCCCATTTCAGATTTAGTTAAAACAAGGGTAAACAACAAATTTTTATCTTTCACTGCATCCCAGACCCTTCCAGGAACACGCCCTCTCCCTGCAGTTTGCATACCAGCAAAAAAAACTGTACCTGAAGGAACATGCTGGATGGATGAAAAATCTTCCGCAAGTTTCATAGTAGAATTTACAGTCTCTATATAATAAACAGAAGCGTTATTGAAGGGGTTTGATAT
>JAOZPU010000247.1 GCA_029932585.1 Spirochaetia bacterium
TCAAGCAGCTTTCAGGGCTTAATACAGGGAAACTAACATTTGAACCAATTCTATAGAGCTTACATAAGCTTATACACATTACAAATTAGTAATATTATTAACCTATGCTGATAACCGAAATAAAAACAAGCAAAATTACAACAGGTTTAAAACGTCCCTTTAAAACGGCATTAAGAACACTTGATTATATTGAGAGTATTCTTATTGAAATTAATACTGATTCTGGTATAAAAGGATATGGAGGAGCAGCTCCTACTGAAGTTATTACTGGAGATACAGAGGCTTCAATAATTAAAGGCATCCAAATTATTGCAGATAATATAACAGGATTTGATATTAGTAACATGGAAATAATAATGGAGAAAATTAACAATTCTATGATTAGGAACAGTTCTCCCAAGGCTGCAGTGGATATGGCTGTTTACGACCTCTATGGTAAACTCTACAAAGTACCAGTCTATAAACTACTTGGAGGATTTAGAAACACACTGGTGACAGATCTTACCATCAGTCTTAATTCCCCCGGGCAAATGGCTAAAGACAGTATAGATGCCGTAGCTCAGGGTATAAAAACTCTTAAAGTAAAACTTGGAGATAATGCTGAAACTGATCTGGCTAGAATGAAAGCTATAAGAGAAGCACTTGGTCCCGATATTAGACTTCGGGTTGATGCTAATCAGGGATGGCAGCCCAAAGAGGCCGTTGAACTGGTAAATCAAATGCAAAGAGAAGGAGTAGATCTTGATTTTGTAGAACAACCAGTTGCAGCTGAAAATTTCGAAGGTATGCGCTTTGTCAAAGACAGAGTATCTATTCCAGTTATTGCAGATGAAAGTGTTTTTTCTCCTGCAGATGCTCTGCGTCTGGTTAATATGAAAGCTGCTGACGGAATAAATATTAAGCTAATGAAGTCCGGCGGAATTTATAACGCAGTTAAAATTGCAGATATTGCAGAAGCTGCAGGTCTTTTTTGCATGGTTGGTTCTATGATGGAAAGTCATGCCGGTTTAACTGCTGCTGCTCATTTTGCAGCATCCAGATCAATTATTAAAGAAGTTGACCTGGATGTACCCCTTCTTTGCAGTGAAAAACCTGAAAGAGGCGGTACAGAATATAATGGAACTACTATAACACTACCCGAATCTCCCGGCCTGGGGATATCGGTTTAGAATAATTATTGATATAAAAAATTATTACAAAAATATTTTTCATCTATAAATATTTTTATTGAACCGCATCTGTGATCATGATAAACTACTCTGATGGAGCTAAATAAATTGACTGGAAAAGTCATGATGATAGGGTTACCCTCCACAAAAATTGATGACTACTCAAAAAGAGTTCTGGAACTTGTAAAACCGGGGTCTGTAATTCTATTTTCCAGAAATATTATTGACAGAGAACAAATAACAGAGTTTATAAACTCAATTACCAGTTTCCTTGGTTATAAACCTTTAATAGCTATTGATCAGGAAGGAGGAATTGTAACAAGACTTGTAAAAGGGTTTTCTGTTTCTCCCGGAGCAATGGCAATAGTATCGACAGGTAGTTCTGAAAATGCATATACAACAGGTAGAATACTAGGTTCTGAAATGAAATCAGCTGGGATAGACTGGAACCTTGCTCCTGTAGTTGATATCAATAACAATTATAATAACCCGGCGATTGGAATTCGAAGTTTTTCCAATAATAAAAATACAGTAATTGAATATGCAACCCAATTTATAAAAGGCTTAACAGAAAAAGGAATTATTACATGTTTAAAACATTTTCCTGGAAACGGCAGAGTTAGCACAGACCCTCACCTTGATATGCCTACACTTAATATTAGTAAAGAGGAGATTTACAAAACAGAACTTGCACCATTCATTGCTATTAATGCTCCTTCATGGATGCCAACACATTTGTATGCTCCGGCAATTCAGACTTCTAAAATACCAATAACTGTTTCAAAAGAAATTCTTACAGATATGATCCGAACAGAACTTAAATACGAAGGAGTTCTTATTGCAGATGATCTAAACATGGGGGGAGTTTCGAATTTTTATTCTCCTGAAGATCTGGCTATAAAATCATTGGAAGCTGGAATGGATATGATCTCCTTTTGCGATAATATCGAAAAACAAATAAGTGTTAAAAAATCTCTGAATATAAAATTCAAAGAAGATAATATTTTTCACGAGAGAATAAAGGAAGCAGAAAATAGAATTGAAAATCTATTTAAACAACGTAATAACATGCAATCACATCCTGTAAACATACAAAATTTTCAGAATAACAAAACAGCAATAGATAAGATTTCCTTACAGTCAGTACAAATATTAAAAAATGAAGATAATCTGATTCCTTTGAATTGGACTGATAATATTTTTGCAGTAAAAGCAGCAAGGCTTGTACTTGTAGAAGAGAGCAAAGAAGGCATACAGGAAGTAGTAACAGAAACAAGCAAGTATCTTAACTGCAGTATAACAATTTACAATAGAGAAATTTCAGAAAGAGAATCTTTATTACTTTTAAAAAAAGCAAAAGGAAAAAGAAATATTATATTTACGGAAAATGCTCACCTTATACCAAACCAAATAAAATTTATAGAAAATCTTAATAGTTTATCCAAAGACCTAATTATGATTGCCCTAAGAAATCCATATGATGCAGATATAAATGGAATTAGAAATGTAATTTGCTCATTTGGATACAACACCAGCCAGCAAACTGGAATTTTAGAAAAACTACTTGATAAATTCACCTTGGAGACAAAAACATGAATGGATGCCTTCTAAAAGTAAAAGAAGCGTTAAATGATTTAAAACCATCGGAAAGAAAGGTCGCAAACTATATACTTAACTTTCCTGAAGAATCTGTAGGACTTTCTGTTGGAGAACTTGCAGACAGAAGTAATACAAGTAATGCAGCTATTATCCGTTTTTGCAAAACTCTCAGATTTGAAGGATACAGGGAATTTGCAATTAAAATGGCTTCTGATATTGCACTGTCAAATGTAGAGGAAGATATATATACAGACATTCAGGTAGGAGATGATCTGGATTCGATTATAAAAAATGTTTCCCATAATAATAAAAAATCCATAACAGATACACTCCTTGTTCTGGATACCGGAGAAATTAAAAAAGCTATTGAAGTTCTTCACAAATCAAAACGAATTGATTTTTATGGTGTAGGAGCCTCTGGAATTATTGCCCTTGATGCTCAGCAGAAGTTTATGAGAATTAACAGATACTCAATGGCCTATTCTGATACCCATCTTCAGGCAACCGCTGCTGCAAACCTCTCACAAGTAGATACAGCTGTATTTATTTCCTATTCAGGTGAAACAAGAGATTTGGTTGAGACTATAAAAATTGCTAAGAGTACGGGAG
>JAOZPU010000085.1 GCA_029932585.1 Spirochaetia bacterium
AACCAGTTCCTGTTCAGTAAAAGACTGGTCAGTAAGAATTTGCAAGGCACCTGTTTGTTTTATACTCATATAGTAATCATAATAGAGGTGAATTAGAATATCAAGTAGCTTAGTTCTATTTATGGAAACAGGTAATTGAGTGTTTTTCTCCCTCTTGTGTTACTGAGTAGCGAAGAATGAGCGTATCGAAGTAATCGAAATTACCCGAATACCTTCCCTAAAGCCTCAACTGTAGGTTCTATAGATTCAGGTACTTCCACAGCCCCTTCCACAGATGCCATATCTTTAAAACCAATTCCTGTCAAAAGAACAACAACTTCAGCATCTTTATCTATTTTCCCATTTTCAGCATCTTTTTTAAAGGCTGCCCAGGCACAGGCTGCTGCCGGTTCTGCAAATATTCCTGCTTCACTACCCAGTTCAAGCTGTGCCGCTAGAATAGCTTCGTCTGTTACTTCTGTAGCCCATGCATTAGATTCATTTATATATCGAACAGCCATTCTCCCGTTAGCAGGACTTGCGACAGAGATTGAATCTGCTCTTGTAGTTGCTTCGGGAATGGTATTAAGTTCACCTTTTTCCCAGGCTTTGCTAATAGCATTGCTTTTTTCAGATTGAGCACAGATAATTTTAGGTAATTTATCTATAAGTCCAGCTTCTTTGAGGTCATAAAAACCTTTAAAAACACCGGAATATATTACTCCATCTCCAACTGGAACATATACTGCATCCGGTGCTTTTCTTCGCATCTGATTAAATAGTTCTATGGAAATAGTTTTTTTTCCCTCTACAGTCATAGGATTGTATGCAGTATTTCTATTAATACCACCATATTTTTCTGTGTACTTTATAGAAAGTGAAAAAGCTGCATCGTAATTGTCTTTTATAGGAACAACTTTTGCTCCGTAAAGTGCAGACTGAAGCAGCTTAGCCTTAGGTGCAGATTCAGGAACAAACAGAACTATATCAAGGCCGTATGCTGCACCAGCACATGCCATGGCAGAACCTGCATTTCCTGTTGAAGCCAGAGCAATTGTTTTTTCACCAAAATGCAGAGCCTGAGCCGCAACAAGCTGTGAGGCTCTGTCTTTAAAAGAACCTGAAGGGTTTGCACCGTCATTTTTTATTTTAAGGTTTTTAAATCCTGTCTTTTTAATTAATCTTAAAGGAGAGTAGAGAGGCGTATTCCCTACCGGGAATGTTGATTCATTTGGAATTTTATATGGAAGGAAGTCTCCTGGGGTTACAGAATCTTTTGTTTTTAAAGATTTAAGATGTTTACTGTCTATCTTTGTAATAAGATTTCCTTTCTGCATTTTTCCATCTTCATTTACCTCTGAGCAGACAGGGCATCTGTATATTATTTTATCAGAAGGATATTCTTTTCCGCAGTCACTGCATTCGTATTTAAATTCCATATGTGTCTCCTATTTTCCCCAAAAAAAAGCGCTGTAGAGACGCCCAAATTGGGCGTCTGTACTGCGCAATGTTGTCTATTTAATAGATCTTAAAGAATCCCAACATCTTTGTTGAAATCGTCAATCAAAGCATCAATCTTACTGGTTAATTCCTGGATATTAGTCCAGTATTTTTTATCATACCACTGAGCGTTGATCTCCTCAAAGGTTTTACCCTGTTGTTCAACCCATGTGTAGTATTTTAAGTTATGAACTCTTAGTCTGTCGTAGTAAGAAAGTTCAAGAGTATTATCAATTCCCATACCCATCAAGCTTCGTGCATAAACAGCAGCTGCATTTTCAGAAGTGAACTTGCCGTCAGCATCATTCATTTCTTTAAGTCTGGAAGTATACATCTCTTCAGAGTCTGTAAGAACTGTTACTACAACATCGTCTTCTTCCATTTCGTAGTATTTAGCCATTTTAATAGCCATCTGAACATTAGCAATACCGGAAATTCCCAGTAGTGGAAGCTGTTCAATAATTTCTGCACTAATACCTTTGGACTTAAGGTATTCTTTACCAGCGTCTTCATTAAAAAGGCGAAGCACATCCATTGAATCCTGATCATCTATAGCGATAATCATGTCTGTGTTTCTTACATTATGAACCCATGGAACATGCTTGTCCCCAATACCTTCAATTCTGTGTCCACCGAAACCATTGTTTAAAAGGGTTGAGCACTGAAGTGCTTCACCTGCCACAAGTTTTACTTCAGGATATTTCTGTTTTAGGTAATCTCCTGCTCCAATTGTTCCTGCAGAACCTGTAGTTGAACAATAACCTTTTAATTGGTCAGCTTTTATACCTTCCTGTGTCAGTAAATCTTCAATAGCTTTTCCTGTAACATTGTAGTGCCAGAGGTAGTTACCAAATTCATCAAATTGATTGAAAATTACTATGCTATCGCCTCTTTCTTCATCAAGTTCATGACACTTGTCAAAAATTTCTTTTACATTGGATTCACATCCAGGAGTAGCAATTACTTCACCGGCAACTTTTTTTAACCAGTTAAATCGCTCTGCACTCATCTCTTCCGGAAGAATAGCAATTGAATCACATCCTAAAAGAACAGAGTTGTAAGCACCACCACGGCAGTAGTTACCTGTAGAAGGCCATACTGCTTTCTGTTTTGTAGAATCAAAAGCTCCTGTTACAAGTGCAGGTGCCAGACATCCATATGTAGCTCCAACTTTATGTGAACCTGTTGGGAAATATTTTCCTACAAGAGCAAAAACTTTTGCTTTTACACCAGTTAGTTCTTTAGGAATCTCTATGTAATTAACATCACCATGGAGACCTCCTGTTTCTTTTGGTTCATTTCTCCAGGAAATTCTGAAAAGGTTTACAGCATCTACATCCCATAAGCCAGTCTCTTTAAGCCTGTCTTTTATTTTTGCAGGGATTGTTGAAGGATCCATCATCTGAGCAATAGTTGGATAAATAATACCTTTTTCACGACATCTTTCGATGTTTCTTTGTCTAACTTCTTTGTTAATCTTTAAATCAATCATTCTCTTACCTCTCTTTGTATGAATATATTTTAAAAGTAGTTTCATTGGTTGTGATTTGTACAATACACTAAATTACGCTGATACGCAATAAGTAAGGTGAAAAAAAACAGTAAAATTAAATAAAAAGAATAAAAATTGCTTAAAACCGCAGTTTTTTGAAAATAACTCTTGCATTGAGAGAGAATTAGTATATTATGGTAATAAGGCAAAATAAGCTAAATCTAAATTTCATTAATAAAAAGGGGTCAGGATGGGTGATTTAATGAGACCGGTTTCATTTTCGGAAATGGTAAAAAGAATATTCAGTGAATATAAGAAAGATGGATCTATCTTTGGTATTCATAAGGATCAGTTTTTTAAAAAAACAAATAGTAATAAATTAGAGATCTTTGGAGAGCGAAGTGAAACTCCACTTGGTCCTGCTGCAGGCCCTCATACACAGCTTACACAGAATATTATTGCTTCCTGGCTTACAGGTGGAAGATTTTTTGAACTTAAAACTGTTCAGATTCTGGATACACTTGAAGTTCCTAAACCATGTATTGATGCTGAAGATGAATGTTTCAATACAGAATGGTCTACAGAGTTTACTCTTACAAAGGCATATGACGAATATCTTAAAGCCTGGTTTATACTCTATTTATTGGAAGATCTTTTTGAACTTAATAATAGCAAAGAACGTTCTTTTATTTATAATATGAGTGTAGGGTATGATCTTGCTGGTATAAAGAATGAGAGAGTTCAGGCGTTTATAAATGATATGATGGATTCCTCCTCGAACGAAAAATTTGCTGCATATGCCAAAGAACTGCAGGGAATTATAGATGATGGTAGTTTTCTTAAAGGAACGGATCTTGAAGGTAGGGTCGCATCCTTAAAGAGTATACCTGGAAAAGTTCCTGTCCAGCTTTGTAATCAGCTTACGCTTTCTACAATGCACGGATGTCCTCCCAAAGAGATTGAAGATATCTGTATGTATATGCTCAACGAGAAAAAATTAAATACATTTGTTAAACTTAATCCAACTTTACTTGGTTTTGACAGAGTCAGAGAGATTCTTGACGGTCTTGGTTTTGACTATGTTGGACTTTCCAGAGAAGCTTTTTCACATGACCTTCAATATGTAGATGCAGAAGGGATGCTTGAACGCCTGATTGCAACATCAAAAAAAGAGAATCTTAAGTTTGGTGTCAAACTTACTAATACTCTTGGATCCGTAAATAACAAGGGTGTACTTCCCGGGGATGAGATGTATATGTCCGGAAGGGCTTTGTTTCCTCTGTCAATAAATCTTGCTGCAAAAATTTCAAGAAAATTTAAAGGTGAACTTCCTATCTCTTACTCAGGTGGGGCATCAAAATTTAATGTGGCAGATATTTTTGCTACAGGTATAAGACCAATAACTCTTGCAACTGACCTTCTTCAACCTGGCGGTTATAACAGGCTTAAAGATATGGCAGATCTTCTCGAAAAATCCAAAGCCTGGTCCATGGATAAAATTGATGTCGATAAACTTGAAGCTTTGGCTGCAAATGCTCTTACTATGCATTATACAAAGAAAGATTGGCGTGGACATGATAAAGCAGAGGTAGATGAAGATCTTCCAATTTTTGACTGCTATGTAGCCCCTTGTACAGTTGCATGTCCCATTAGTCAGGATATTCCCGAATATATAAAACTTGTTGGTCAGAAAAAATATGCAGAAGCTGTTGAGCTTATTTACGAAAAAAATGCTCTCCCTTCTATAACTGGTCATATCTGTTCCCATCAGTGTCAGTACAACTGTACTCGTCTTGATTATGAAGGAACAGTTGAAATTAGAGAAATGAAAAAGATTGCAATTCTTAATGGTTTTGATGATTACAAGAAAAAATGGAAAATGCCTGAAATAAATAAAGGCAAAAAAATAGCAGTAGTTGGTGCTGGTCCTGCTGGTCTTTCTTCTGCATATTTTTTAAGTCGTGAAGGTTTTGATGTAACTATATTTGATAAACATGAATCTGCAGGTGGTGTTGTAGAACATGTAATTCCCCATTTTAGAATTCCACGGGAAGCAATTTTAAGTGATATAGATTTTATTGAAGCTCATGGAGTTAAATTTGTTTTTGGTGTGGATCCTGAGTTCAGTATTAAAGACTTAAAAGCAGAAGGTTTTGATAATGTATGTCTTGCAATAGGTGCTGAAGGGGTTAGATCATTTCCTATAGAGGGTGATAATACAAATATTATTCCTTCTTTTGAATTTCTCAACAGTTATAATAAAGATAAAAATGCTATTAAACTAGGTAAACGAGTTGCTGTAGTTGGTGCCGGAGATACAGCTATGGATGCAGCAAGAGCTGCTCTTAGAGTTGATGGTGTGGAAAGTGTTCAGGTTGTTTACAGACGAGCGGAAGATCAAATGCCTGCAAGCCCTGAAGAGTATGAAGATGCTCTGGAAGAAAATATCCCATTTAACTGGCTACGGAATCCTGAAAAATTTGATACAGATGGAACTCTTACCCTACGAGTAATGGAATTAGGTGAACCTGATGCCAGTGGAAGAAGAAGACCCGTTCCAACTGATAAAACAGAAACAATTAAAATAGATACTTTAATTCCATCTATTGGTGAAACTGTTGATCCAGTAGTACTTGAAGGTGCAGGAGTTGCTTCGAACAGCAAAGGCTGGTTTGATACTGATGATGATCTTAAACTGAAAGAAGATGGTGTTTACTTAATCGGCGATGGCCGAACAGGACCTTCTACTATTGTTCAGTGTATACAGGAAGGAAGAAGAGCTGCAGATGCTATTTGCAAAAATAATGATTCTGACTGGTCCAGAAAAGCTTCATATTCATTTCTTAAAGATTTGAATAAAAAAGAAGACATTCTGGCTAAAAAAGGAACTCTGCAGAATCCGTTGAATAGAAAAGTTGATTATGACCAGGTTGAGTTTGCTGAAAAAGAAGCAGCAAGATGTCTTGAATGTAACTTTATCTGTAATAAATGTGTGGATGTGTGTCCAAACAGGGCTAACCTTGCATTGGAATTTGATGGATTTAAAGATGATTATCAGATTATTCATGTTGATGCTTATTGTAATGAGTGTGGAAACTGCGCGACTTTCTGTCCTTATAATGGAAAACCATATAAAGATAAGTTTACAATTTTTAGTTCTGCAGGAGACTTTGAAAACAGCGAAAATAATGGTTTTTATGTAGATGGAACAGCAGTAAAACTAAGATTAGGAGAAAAACTTTTTGATCTTACAATAAATAATGATGGTGTTCTCGCAGGTAATGAACCAACACATGCTGATTATCCGGAAGTAAAAAGAGTTGTTAAGACTATTTACAATGAATACAACTATTTACTGGGTCCGGTAGGGGAGTAAAATATGATAGTAATAAAAAATACAAAAGCAATGCAGTTTAATCCTCCAAAAGTGTGGGATAATGTAGATGTTGTTATAGACGGGACAGATATTATTGATGTTGGTCCTGGTATAGCTTCAAAATATAAAGCAGACAAAATTATTGACGGGACAGATAAGCTCACTTACCCTGGTTTAACTTGTTCTCACCACCATTACTACTCTGGTCTTTCCAGAGGAGTAATGGCAGAGATTGGTCCCACACCGGATTTTGTTTCCACTTTAAAGAATCTATGGTGGAGAATGGATAGAGCTCTGGATGAGGAATCAACATATTATTCAGGGATAATTAGTTCTATTGATGCCATCAAGGCTGGAACTACATCTGTAATAGATCATCATGCGAGTCCAAATTATATTAATGGTTCTCTATCAACAATTAGAAGATCCATGGAAGAGGTTGGGCTTCGTGGAATGACGTGTTATGAAGTTACAGACCGGCATGGTGCAGGTCAGATGAAAGAAGGTGTGGAAGAGAATATTCGTTTTGCAAAAGAGATTGATGCAGACAAAAAAGATTCTTCAAAACCCTATATCTTTGAATCTCATATCGGTGGACATGCTCCATGCACAATAAATGATGATGGCCTTGAAATGATGGCCGATGCAATTAAATCTACTGGAAAAGGACTTCATCTTCATGTAGCAGAAGACAGATATGATGTCTCCCAGAGCCACCTGGTTTATAGCCAGGATATTGTAAAACGTTTGGATAATTTAGGAATGCTGAATGAAAAGACGATTCTTGTTCATGGTATATTTCTTAATACAGAAGAGATTGATATTTTGAATGAGAGAGATGGGTTTCTTGTTCATAATTCACGATCAAACATGAATAATGGTGTTGGGTATAACAGCAAACTGGGAAATTATAAAAACCTTGCCCTTGGGACAGATGGTATTGGCTCAAATATGTTCGAAGAAATTAAAGTAGCTTACTTTAAGCACAAAGATGATGGTGGCCCATTGTGGCCTGGTGATTATCTGGGATTTCTTTCAAATGGTAATGAACTGTTAAAAAGAAATTTTGGAGCAAACTTTGGTCAGCTGGCATCAGGTTATAAAGCAGATATAGTTATTGCAGATTATCTTAGCCCTTCACCTCTTGTAGCAGATAATATTGGCGGACACATGGTGTTTGGAATGACAAGTGCAGATGTGGAAACAGTAATTGTTAATGGAAATGTTGTAATGGAGAACAGAGAGTTTCCATTCGATGTACGTGAAATATATGCAAAAGCAGCAGTATCAGCCCAGGGTGTATGGGATAGAATGGATAAGATCAAACCATAATGGATTGAATCCTTGTAGGGACGATTCATGAATCGCCCGTACGGGGAAATATTAAATATGCAGGGGCGCAATTTATTGCGTCCAATATGATGCGATAATCGCATCCGAATAAAAATATGTAATTATTTTTAGGTACAATTTATTGTACCAATATATATAATATATTAATGAGGAGAAAAACATATGGGGATTAACGAAGAAATTCTGGCAAAAGCCAAAGAGTACAAAGATTACACTGCAATCAATCTGTCAAAGATGGTTCAGGCAAAGTCTTACAGCTCAAAAGAAGAAGAAGTATGTCGACTAATTAAAAGTCTTTGTGAAGAAGCAGGATTTGACGAAGTAAGATTCGATGGTCTTGGTTCTGTTATTGGTCGTGTTGGTTTTGGACCAAAAGAGATTGCATTTGATGCGCATATCGATACAGTAGAAGTAGGAGATTTGTCTCAGTGGGATCTGGATCCATTTTCAGGCCTAATAAAAGACGGTCTTGTTCATGGTAGAGGTACTTCCGATCAAAAAGGTGGAGCCGCTTCCATGATTACTGCCGGACGTATTCTAAAAGAACTTGGTTATGACGGTAAGTTTAGTGCTTATTTTACTTTTACAGTAATGGAAGAAGACTGTGACGGTATGTGCTGGAAATACTTAATTGAAGAAGAAAATTTCAAACCGGACTTTTTTGTATCTACAGAACCTACAAGCTGCAGACTCTATCGTGGACATAGAGGTCGAATGGAAATTGTTGCAAAAATTAAGGGTGTTTCCTCCCATGGTTCAGCGCCGGAACGTGGTGTTAGTGCTGCTTATAAAGCTGCAAAAGCTGCTCTTTCTATGGAAAAGCTTAATAATGATCTTCAGCCTGATGATGATAACTTCCTTGGAAAAGGAACAATTGTAGTTTCTCAAATTGATGTAAAAGGTCCCTCCCAGTGTGCTGTTCCAGATCAGGCTATGCTATATATGGACAGACGTCTTACCTGGGGTGAAGACGCAGAACTTGCAATGAGTCAGGTAAAGAAATACATGGCAGAAGCAATAGGCGAAAGTGAAGATTCTATCGAAGTATATATGCCTGATTATGTAAAGAAGGGTTGGAGAGATAAAGATTACGGTCAGGAATTATATTTTCCCACATGGAAAATCCCGGAAGATCATCCAATTGTTCAGTCTGGTGTAGAGGCTCATACTGCTCTTTATGGAAAGGCTCCTGTAGTTGATAAATGGACTTTCTCCACAAATGCAGTTGCAACAACAGGTCGACATAAGATTCCTGCTATTGGTTTTGGCCCTGGAGATGAAGATCAGGCACATGCTCCTAATGAAATTAATAGAGTTGCAGATTTAGAAATATGTTCAGCATTTTATGCAATGCTGCCATATTCATTAGAGAAAAATATTTAATCGTTGGGGCGATTCATGAATCGCCCGTACAAAATATATAGGGGGCATGATTTATCGTGCCCCATGTGGTGTTTATTTGTTGGGGCGATTCATGAATCACCCGTACAAATAAAATCGCCATTCTAAGAAGAGGATAGATATAAAGGGAGTAAAGATGGGTGCAAAGATCAGTATTCCGGTTCGTAGAATTGATGCAAAAGAAAAAGCAGGAGGTTGGGCCAAATATATTGGAGATTATGAGTTCGATAATCTGCAGCATGGCAGATTCCTCCGCAGTGAACGTGCAAGAGCAAAAATTATAGAAATAAAAAAACCAGTATTTCCTGAAGGATATTATTATGTTGATGCCTCGGATATTCCTTCTTCCGGGAAAAACAATATTCAGATGATCAAAGATGACTGGCGTGTTTTTGCAGTTGATGAAGTAAGATATATTGGTGAGACAATTGCTATAATACTTGGCCCTGATAAACAGAAAGTGCTGGATCTTCTGAATGAAATTGAAATTATCTACGAAGATCTTATTCCTGCATTTACTTTTGATGATGCTCTTGCCTGTAAGGGTGGGGCTGTGCATGGAACAGATAATATTTTTGCAGAATATCTATTAAATGTTGGAAATACTGATAATGCATTTAAAAATGCAGATAAAATAATAGAAGGCAAGTATGAAACTGGTTTTCAGGAACATCTTTACATGGAAACACAAGGTCTTGTTGGTACATGGGAAGATGGAAAAATTACTATGTATGCATCTGCTCAGTGTCCATTTTATATTCGTAAATCTGTAGCTGGTACTCTTGGTGTTCCTCTGGGAGATATAAGAGTCAGGCAGGTTACAACAGGAGGTGCTTTTGGTGGAAAGGAACATTTTCCTGATGTTATTGCTACACCTCTTGCAGTAGCTGTAAACAAAATTAAAAAACCTATATCTATGATCTATGATCGAATTGAAGATATAAGTTTTACCTGTAAAAGACACCCAAGTAAAATTACAATAAAAACAGGCCTTGATAAAGATAATAATATTATTGCTATGGAAATAGACACTCTGGTTAATGGGGGAGCATACGAATCCAGTACTCCTATTGTTTTACAGAGAGCAATTCTTCATGGTCTTGGTGTTTATAATATACCCAATGCACGAATTCTTGGTCGGGCTGTAGCTACAAATACCTTTCCTTCTGATGCATACAGGGGATTTGGCGCACCTCAGGGCCTTTTTGCTATAGAGATGCACATGAGCCATATAGCAGATGAGTTAGGGTTGGATACATCTGATTTTAAACGAAAACATTTTATTAAAACAAATGATATAACAATTACAAATTCAAAAATGCATGATGATGTAAAGCTTGAAGAGATGTTTGCTAAAATAGATGAGATGTCCGACTATTCATCAAAGGTAAAGAAGTATGCTAATGATCCTGTTAAGGGAATTGGAATAGCTTTTGTAAATCATGGTGGCGGTTTTACAGGTAATGGTGAACAGGTTGTTATTCAGGGTGTTGTAAAGATGAAACGACTGGATGATGGAAAAGCAGGACTATATGTTTCTGTAGTTGAAATGGGTCAGGGCCTTCAAACAACTATGCGTAAGATAGCTGCCGGTGAATTGGGTTTGAGTATTGAAGATGTTGTTTATGATAATCCGGATACAGATATTGTTCCTGATTCCGGACCAACATGTGCTTCCAGATCTATTATGGTTGTTGGTTTTCTTGTTCAGGAATGTGCAAAAAAACTTAAAGCAAAATGGGAAGAAGGTGTTGGAACTGAAGCAACTCATCAGTATGTACATCCGGAAGAGTTTGTCTGGGAACAGGAGACCCTGCAGGGAGATGCATATCCAGCCTATGGTTGGGGTATCAATGTTGTTGAAGTAGAGTACGACCCTGTTACATTTGAAGTAAAGACAGAAGGTGTATGGGCTGTGTGGGATGTCGGTGTTGCAATTGATGAGACAATTATGCAGGGTCAATCTTCCGGTGGAATTATTCAGGCATTGGGATATGCTTCTATTGAAAAGTGTGAACTTAAAAACGGAGCTTTTATGCAGCATACTATGGCGGACTATACAATTCCCACTTCTCTTGATTTTCCCAAAGTAGAAACAGTATTTATTGATAATCCCTATAAATATGGTCCTTCGGGTGCAAAAGGAGCAGGGGAGCTTGTTTTTGATGCAGCACCACCTGCATATGCAGAGGCTGTTCAAAATGCAATTGGCAAACGAATTTATGATATCCCAGTAACCCCTGAAATGATAATGGAGGCTCTTAACAAATGAAAGAGATAAAATTTATTCTAAATGGAAAAGAAGTTTCTGTAGAAGCTGATCCACTGAAAAGACTTCTGGATGTTCTAAGAGAAGATAAGAGGATGACAGGAGTTAAAGAGGGTTGTGGTGAAGGAGAGTGTGGTGCCTGTTCAGTTCTTATGAATGGCGTGCTTGTAAATTCCTGCATGATCCCTCTTGGTGCGGTAGAAGAAGCCGAAATTGTAACTCCTGAAGGTATAAGAGAAACAGAAAAAGGAAAACTTATAATTGATGCTTTTGGTGATGCCGGAGCAGTCCAGTGTGGATTTTGTACACCGGGAATGATGATGGCAACAGAAGCACTTTTAACAATAAATAAAACCCCGGAAGAAGAAGAAATTCGAGAAGCTCTTTCTGGTAACTTATGTAGATGTACAGGGTATGACCTTATTGTAAAAGGTGTGCAGATTGCTTCAGAAAGGGGGAAGGACCTATGGTAGATTCCTACAGACCTAAAGATTTAAAAGAGGCTTTAAGTATTAGAGCAGAGCATGGTGCAATGCCATTGGCTGGTGGAACAGATTTGATGGTACGTTATCAGAGCTGGACAGGCACACTTCCACTCTTTAAAAACAGTATAATGTTTATTGGTCATTTGAAAGAGATGAAGTATATTAAAAAAGAGGCCAAAGATAAAACCAGTACTCTTGTTATTGGTGGTACAGCAACCCTTACATCTGTTGCAAATCATCCTGAAACTCCAGTTGTTCTTAAAGAGGCTGTACTTTCAATTGCCGCACCAGCCTTACGAAATAATGCTACTTTAACTGGTAATATTTGTAATGCTTCCCCTGCTGGAGATTCTATATGTGCTCTCTATGCTTTGGATGCTGTAATTGTTATAGAGAAAACCGGCAGTCGTCGGGAGGTTCCTATAACTGAATTTATTACAGGACCAGGAAGAACTGTTTTAGCTGAAAGTGAGCTTGTTACAGCAATTAAGGTTCCTTTAAAGGCCTCCAGTGTAAATAATTTTACTAAGGTTGGAACAAGAAAGGCTAATGCACTTTCCAAATTATCATTTACAGGTGTTGCTGATTATAAAAACGGCAGAGTTGACTCAATTGCACTAACTTTTGGAGCAGTTGGTCCTACTGTTGTTCGTTCCGTTGAATTAGAGAAAAAATTAAAAGGCCTTTCAGGCTCAGAAATTGAAACGAAAATATCAGCTATTCTTGAAGATTACAGTACAGTAATAGTTCCTATAGATGATCAGAGATCAAGTGCTGTTTATAGGAAAAAAGTTGCTTTAAATCTACTGGAAAAATATTTGAGGGAGTTAAGCCGGCATGAGTAAAATACTGTTAAAAAACTGTTATTACATTTTAAAATCAGTTCATGAAGAAGCTCTTCGTGGATATGATATGTTAATTGAAAATAATA
>JAOZPU010000248.1 GCA_029932585.1 Spirochaetia bacterium
GGGATATATTATTTCTTTCTGCCAGAAAAATACACAGGTCACTTATCTGGGTAACAATTTTTTTCTGTAATAATTCAAGTTTCCCATCTCCCTGCATACTGTATTCAATCCTTGAAATTACATCTGCCCCAAAAATTTTCTGACTATTAAGACCGGAAATTGTATCCAGAGTTTCTCCGGTGCCGGAATTCAACAAGTATGCAGCAATAGTAGTAGTACCTATATCCACAGCTATACTGTAATTAAGACTTTCAGTATTTCCGGGTTCAACATCTAATAGCTGCTCTGATGAAAAAACAGCTGTAACAGAATAATCGGTATCCCTGATAAGAGCTGGAAGTTTTTGCCCTAAAGAAAGAGACACAGTAACAGCATCCAGAGAAATAGACTCCAAAAGCCGGGTAAGATCAGATCTCTGGTCTTTAAGAGATGGTTTAGGAAGATGCAAATGCTTTTTTTGAACAACAGGATTAAGTTTTCCTGTAAATCCCTTATGACTGGTAAGTATCTGAGACTTTTCATTAATACTATCGACAAGAACATCTATATTCCCTGTTACAGGAACCATACATGATAAGCGGTAACCATTCTTTAGATCCTCTTTACTGAGATATTTAATCTCACTTTTTGAGGGTTCGGACAGATCACCTTTTAAAACTCTAACTTTACACTTGCCGCAGGTGCCCTTTCCTCCACAGGAGGCATCTATATGCATATCTTTTATTTTACTGACTGCTTCCAATAGAGAAACACCATCTTCGACTTCTATAGAAGAAACTCTGTCACCATTGCTAACTTTAACTGTACTCATATTCTCTCTCCGTTACCCTGTCTGACATTTGTAATCCCGTGGTACAGACGTAGCATGCTACGTCTCTATCCCGGCTATAGCGGCAACACAAATTGATTTTCAGTCATTCCCTAAGAATAAAATTCCTGAATTCTTGTCAACCTGTCAAAACCCTCTAATTTCAATATATCTTTAACTGTCTCAAGAGCGGGATGTCCATCTTCCAGGCTTCGATATTTCTTTTTTGTGCTCCCGATAACATGATCCATTCCCATTGGATTGGTCAATGTTAAAAATGCAGATTCCAGAGGTGTTTTTACAAGATCACCACCTGCTGTTCTGGATGGAAGCTGGACAGAAAAATTGGAAAGTCCCACTGACATATGGCAACCTTTTAATTCTTCTGATTCGTGAATAAGTTTAACAGCATCAATTGTAGCGTTTGTAATTCCATTCATATCTGCACCAAGAGGCCCCATTCCCGGATCAAAAAAAAGATCATCATTTGTTATATAAGAATATTTCTCTTTAATTGCTTTACTTACCCGTAATCCTGCAGCAAATATCTCTTCTCCTGTTTCATTGGGCTTTAAGTTGCCATCAACAGAACTTTCTGTACAAAGAACCAGAAATTTAACAGGTTGAATTTCAGCCAATTCGACAAATTCCATTCGAAGTTCTGAAATTGAATTAACAAGGGGCATAGCACCACCTGCTTTTGCAGGATCATAGGCACTGAGACCTGCTTTCTGAAGCTCAATATCCGGAGAATCAATACACAAAGGGATAGAAACTTTTTCCTGAATAGCCATAACAAGCCTGGACATAAGCTGGGGACTGCGTGGTCCAACATTTACATCTATATAAGTAGCTCCCTGTTCAGCCTGCATAACTGCAAGTGCTACAATACCATCAAAATCATCTGCCTCAAATAGTTTATGTGTTCCTGGAACGGAATCATTAATTTTTTCTGCAATTATTTTCAAATTTAGTTCTGCCATTAATAACCTCCTGAAATTATAGTATATAAAATAAACTAAATAAAAAAAATAAGATTGTAAAATCTGATACTTTTTTGTAAAAAAACAAGCGCTTTTCCCACTATGAAGATCCATTCCTGGAAGGGTTTATTTTAATACTGTTTTTATTGTATTATATACCTAATGGATAACTCTTACTGGACTAAGAAGGCACTTAAAACAGCTACAAACTATCAAAAGGCTACGGGAATTAATTGTGCGGTTATTGATTCTTCCGGAAATAGTATTTCAGTAAGAAAAGAATCACCAATTTGCTCACAGTGCAAACTAATTCAGACTGAAAATACAGGCACTGATGTTTGCGGGAATATACATCTTTACGGAATATACCAGGCAGAAAGATTTGGGGGTAAATATGTTTACTTCTGTTCATTATCATTAATGTACTGGGTTTCTCCTATAATTGTTGATGGTATGGTTAAAGGAGGTTTGGTCTGCGGGCCTGTTCTGGCTTATAAACCGGAAGATTATCTTTTTAACGGCTTTGGCAAACATTATAAACATAGCGAATTACAGAAAAGGAAAATAAGAAAACATATATCAGCTTTGCCACATATCGATCCTGACAGAGTTAACAGTCTTTCTGAGCTTCTTTTTATTACAGCCTCTTATCTTTCAGACAAAAACTATTCTATTGTAGAACAGGGTAAAACCATTGAGCAGCAGTCTGAAATTAATACTTACATTCAGTATATAAAAACAATGGAATGCAACCCGGATCAAAAAAAAGAATATCCCATAGAAAAAGAGAGAGAACTTTTAAATCAAATTATAAAGGCAGATATTCAGGGAGCCAGGAAAACACTAAATGAAATTCTGGGAAGTGTATTCTTTTCCAGTGGTAATGACTTCGAAGTTATAAAATCCAGAATCCTTGAATTAGTGGTTCTCCTCTCCAGAGCAGCTCTTGAGGGTGGTGCAGATGTTGAGCAGATTTTTGGAATGAACTATCAGTATTTAAGTAAAATTCATAGTTTTTCAAAGGTTGAAGAACTCTCCTACTGGCTCTCCACAATAATGGTAAGATTTACCAATCTTGTTTTTACTCTAAAGTCAGTAAAGCATACAGATGCTATTTATAAAGCAATACACTTTATGAGTGATAATTTTGAAGAAAAGATAACCCTTGAAGATGTTGCAGCAGAAATTTATTTAAGTTCTGCATATTTCAGTAAGATTTTTAAAGAACAGACCGGGTCAAACTTCAACCAGTATCTGAATAAACTTCGAATAGAAAAAAGTAAAGCTCTCCTGCGAAACAGCCGTATTCCGTTAGTGGATATTGCAGGGATGGTAGGATATGAAGATCAAAGCTATTTTACAAAGGTGTTCAAAAAAATCACAGGTAATTCCCCTGGGAAATATCGTGCTACCAGGGGTTTGGTAGAAACCAGTAACCATGAAATTCATAAATAATTACAAAAAATAAAAAGAAAGTTAAATACAATGATAATTGCATCATTTACTGTATCATAACAAAGTGGTGCACATTTAAAGGAAATGGGGTTAAATTCCCCTGCGAGCCCGTCACTGTAATCGGGGAC
>JAOZPU010000249.1 GCA_029932585.1 Spirochaetia bacterium
TGCTGCCTTCAGAGCTTGATTATCCTTCTGTGTGGGTTCTTTTTTCTCAGCCCATCATCCCTATTGCAAAGTTAGGTAGTGTTTCTGATACAAGTGATATTTTAGAAATAGAGCCACCTCTGGATGGGGTGTTCAGATGGTATGGCACAAAACTTTTAAGCTTTGAAGCCAGTGAAAAGGGGATTCCACAGCATATCTATAATATTAGTGTTAATAATCAGCTTATGTCCCTTGGTGGTAAGCAGCTTTCCGGCAGGAACAGTTTTAGTTTTCATACTGAATACTTGTCCCTTGTTTCCATTACTCCTGGTAGGGGTGGAGTATTTCCGAAAGATGAAGTCCCTGTTTCTGAAGCTTCAAAAATAACAGTTGCTTTTAATTATCCTGTTAATCTGGAAATAATAAGTGAATATTTAAGTGTTAGTTCGGCTGGTAAAAATTACCAGTTTAATATTGGAAGGCCTGATAATACAGCAGGGTTAAGAACAAAAGAGGAACTTTCAAAATATGCTGTACTTGAGATAATAGGTTCATTAAAAGAAGATTCTACAGTTACTGTCAGAATGCTAAAGGGTGCAAGATCAGAATCTCACTTTATTGGAACACCTGTCTCTAAGGATATGAGTTTTAAAACATTTGGATCTTTTTCCTTTGTAAAATCATCTGCCATATCCTATTCATTTCCAGGTAGTCAGACTGGAGACTCCAATCCTGTATATCTTCAATTTTCCCATCCTGTGGAAGATAAAAATTTGCATACTTTAATCAGTTCTTTTCCTGAACTTCCTATTACAGAAAAAAATATTACAGTCTGGAATAATACTGTTAAAATTTCCAACCTGCCTGTAGAATATAATAAGTCCTATATTTTTCAGCTTTCTTCTGAAATAACAGATATCTATGGAAGAAAATTAGATACAACTAAAACTGTTAATGTAAGTATACCTGAAGCTTCTTCATATGTTTGGTTCCCGAATTTGGGATCTTTAATGCTGGAATCGACCTTTGATCCTAAAATTATTTATGAGTTTCAGAATATATTTGATGGAGACTGGAAGGTTGATTCAATTTCAGATCCCTATAAAAGCTTTAGTTCTGAAGAACTTGTTCCCTACGATTTTACAGGTATAGAAAAAAATGTTCGACACTTTCAGGTTGATGATCTGTCCTCCTGGCTCAGCAGTGCTGGAACAGGCTGGGTTGGGTTCTCCTGGAATTTCGAAGAGAAGGATGATGATGGTTTAAGACCTTCCTGGGGTAAGCACAATCTTCAGTTGCAGGTTACTGATCTTGCTTTGACAACACGTTATGGATATAACAAAGTTGTAACTTTAATTTCAAGTTTGTCTACAGGTAAAGTAGTTCCTAATGCCACTGTAAGCCTAATGCGTGATAATGTTGTTATTCATCAGATTGGCTCTGATGAGTCTGGTCTTGCAGTGTTTTATCTTGAAGATGGAGAGTATACTGAATTTTTTTCTGATAAAGATAATAGATGGAAAGATCATATTCGTTTTAAGGTAGAGACAGATTCAGATTCAATAGAGTTTATACCAAATAATAGTCATAACATATGGCATATGGGTATATACAATGTTGAAACACCTCTTGGCATTCAAACCCCTTCAATGGAAACACTGTTATTTACAGATCGTGGTCTGTATCGTCCTGGTGAAACACTGACATTCAGGGGTATTGATCGGGAATTAATTTTAGGCGAATATTCCCCTTTTAACGGTCCTTATACTTTAAGTTTAAGAGAACCTTCATATCATGGGAAAATATTGTCCGAAGACAAAGGTGTTACATCTGAATCAGGTGGATTTTATGGTAGTTTTGAGCTTCCGGAAAATCTTTCTCCAGGTTATTACCGGCTTAAGTATTCACGATCCGGGGGGACA
Source organism: Spirochaetia bacterium (assembly GCA_029932585.1). Classification (GTDB taxonomy): domain Bacteria; phylum Spirochaetota; class Spirochaetia; order B11-G9; family B11-G9; genus JAJRQE01. The sequence continues at coordinate 1,902 of JAOZPU010000249.1, forward strand.
AAAGAGATATCTTTCCAGGTAGCAAATTTCGAGCGACTTTCTTTTTCTGTGGAACTTGAAAAACCGGATATGGTTAATTTCCCGGAAAGAGAACTTAGTTTTAATATCTCTTCATCATACCTGTCTGGTGGAAATCTGTCAGATGCAACATACAACTATTCCTGGACAAAAAGTCCTGTTTTTTTCAAACCACCTGGATCTCTATGGGATGGATGGGTTTTCGGGCCCGGAATATGGGATCAGAGATATCTTCTTTCTTCCGGAGAGGGGGTTTTAGATCCCGACGGCCATGGCGTAGTAAGACAACAACCATCAACTGAGGGGATCAAGGGGCTTGCATATAACTATTCTGTAGAGGTAAGAGTTCAGGATCAGAGTAACCAGGAGATAGCTAAACGTCTTTCGGCAATCGTTCATCCTTCTTCATTTTACATTGCCATGAAATTACAAAGTTCAGGATGGTCAAGTTTTGTGGAAAAGGGAGAAACTGTCAGTGTCGATTTTGCCCTCGTTGATCCTGCTGGTAATACCATTAGATCAGAATCTAATAATGGTGATATAAAAATGGAACTGATTCATAAAACCTGGAAAGTAATAAATCAACAGGGAATAGGTGGAAGGATTAATACAAGCTATGAAGAAGTGGAAGAACTTGAAACAAGCAGAGTTTTAACCTCCGGGTTATCCCAGGGTGATTTTGAAATTACACCTTTAAAAAGTGGATCCTATATTATCAGACTGCTTTCAAAAGATTCTTTGGGAAGAGACGTAATTACTAATCTTTCGTTCTATTCAACAGGAAGTGACTGGATACGCTGGGGTAGGGATGATAATCAGGATATCAATCTTGAATCTGATAAACAAATTTATAATCCTGGAGATACAGCAAAACTTATTATTAAATCACCTCTACCAGAAGGCCAGTATCTAGTAACTACCGAAAGAGAGGGTATTTTTGATGAAAGGGTAATATATCTTGAAGGTGGAGCTCAGGTTATAGGTATACCCATAGAGGAAAACTATGTTCCTGTAGTCTATGTAGCTGTTTCTTCCTGGTCAAAAAGGACAAAGGCTCCATCTCATAGTTATTTTGAACCGGACATGGATAAACCAAAGGGCTATTTTGGTATTACTGCCTTAAATATAGATAATAAAACCCGAACATTTGATATTAATGTCGAGACCAATAAATCTTCATATAATCCGGGGGATGAAGTTGAAATAAAAATTAGTACTGTTTTTGATGGAGACCCTTTGCCTGGTGCAGAGATTACTTTAATGGCCGTGGACAGGGGCGTTCTTGATCTTATCAATTATCATGTTCCGGATCCTGTAAAATATTTCTATTCCAAAGATAAATTTCCTCTTGCAGTACGGGGGGCAGATTCAAGATCTCTTTTAATTGATCCTGTTACT
>JAOZPU010000086.1 GCA_029932585.1 Spirochaetia bacterium
AAGTGCAAATTATCAATTTGCTTTTTGAATACAATATTTTTATCAGTTAATATATTAATAATATTATCAGTAAGAGAAGTAAGATATTCATTTACGGGAATGGTTTGATAGTTATCAGCTAACAGCATTTTTTCATAAAGTGTAGCCATACTTTGGGCGCGCCCCTTTGTAATATTAAGAGCTGATTGTACTTCAGTATTATCACTGGAATCAGCTTGTAAAGAGAGAAGACTTACAATCGAGTTGAAATTATTCTTTATTCTATGATGACTCTCTTTAAGAATAACTTCTTTCTCTAATAATTGTTGTTTTATTAATTCTTCTGTCTGCTTGCGTTCAGTAATATCTATACTTAATGCCGTTACACCTGTAACTTTTTTATTTGTAATAATAGGATTTAGAAAGGTTTCATAAAAATGAAGTTTATTGTCAATTAAACTGGCAAACTCAAAAATAACTTCTTCCCCTGATAATGCTCTGTCATATTTGGATTTCCAAAAGTTCATCAAGTCAGGTCTTTCCATTCCCAGTGCCTTCATTCCAGTCTTAAGCTCGGTTTTGTATAGTTTATAATATACTTCCTTAAAAAAATCATTGAGGATAATATAATTATAATTTGTGTCAATTGACCATATTGATTCTCTACGATTATTTATCAATGAATTCAGGTTTGCTGTAGTTTCGTCTGCTATTTGTTTTGCCTGCTTGCGTTCTGTTATATCTTGTGTAACTCCTATTGCGCTTATAGGATTGCCTTTTTTATCAAATTTAAATTCAGCTTTTTCTCTTATCCATTTAACCTTATCATCAACAATAATTCGGATCTCAATATCATATGGCTCATTATTAAATCCATCTTTCCATTTTCTTTCAATATAATCTCTATCATCAGGATGGATATAGCTTAAAAATAATTCGGAAGTTGTCTTTGTCCCTAATGGCAGACCAAATATTTTATAATTTTCATCAGTCCAGGTTGAAATATTAGTTTGAAGATCTAATTCCCAGGTGCCAATTTTTCCCACCTCCTGAGCTTTGGTTAGGTAATAAAGATTAGTTTTAAGATTATTTTCAATTTGCTTTTGCTCTGTAATGTCGTATCCGATTCCCTGATATTCAAAAAAACTGCCATCTGTGGAAAATATCATGTGATCTACCCATTTGAACCATCTGGTTTCACCATTTGAATTCTTTTTTGTGATTACATGTGTAGTTACTGGATTTGATTTAGTCATTTTGTTTATCTGATTTTTTGCTTCTTCTATATTTTCTTTCTCGATAAAATCAAAGAAATTACTTCCCACAAGCTCGTTGTGTGTTTTATTTTCGAATTCACAGTAACTACTATTAACAAAAAGTAATGTCCCATCTTTTTTGTAACGGGAGATTAAAGCTGTCTGATCTTGTACAATAGCCTGGAAATAAGCTTCTGATTTTTTAAATTTTTCATCTAGTTTTATTTCTTTTGTAATATCAATGAATGCTGTAGCAAATTGTCCGGAAGCAACACGATAAGCATTTATAGAATAGTAACGTTTAAGTTGTTCAGAATATTGTTCAAAACTAATGGATTTTCCAGTTTCAACAACTTCTCCATAAATTTTTATAAATGGGCTTTTTTCAATGTCAGGTATAACTTCAGTAACCCTTTTATCTAAAACCTCTGCTTTAGATAAGCCTGTATGTTTTTCAAAGGCTTCATTTACATCTAAAAAGATATAATCAATAGGTTTCCCTGAATCATCCAGTACCATCTCATGTATTGCAATCCCTTCATCAGTATTAGTAAAAAGATTATGATATTTCTTCTCACTCTCAACGATTTGTTTATTAGCATCGAACAGTTTAAATGCCATCTTTATTGAAGCATCCAAAACAGTAATACTTGAATTTTTAACTATGTATCCATAAGATGTGATTTTTTCAGTCTTTTCAACAATTTCAGGTTCAGTATGGGAAGACATAAATACAATGGGTATATCATGGTTGTTCAGTATAAGTGCTGCTGCTTCAGTTCCATCAATTCCTTTTCCTAAATCGATATCCATAAGTATGAGATCAATTTCATTATTTTCATTTGCTAGAGTAACTGCTTTTTCCCCAGTATTTACATGTTGAACTGTATATCCATAATGTTCAAGTTCCTGTTGCTTTCCCATAGCTATTAGAATTTCATCTTCAACAAGCAGTATATTTTTTTTATCATTAACTTTCACAACAGGTTGCTCCTATTCTAAGGATATGTATTATGAGTAGTTTGTCAAATGTTTTTCATAATTTAAAAGCATGCAGGATTTATTTATATAGTATTGGGTGAGAAGCCATTTTTCTCATAGTATTGCAAAAGGCTATTAATTATTGTTTTCATCTTCCAGGAAGCTTTTGACTTCTGCTGGAGATGCTTCCATAGGTCCACTGGTAAGTATTGCTGGAGATTCAATATCATCGGCATTCAACATGAATGATAATCTTTGCAAAGCTGACAGTATCATATTTTTTTCCCACTCTTCCAGTTTTTCGAATTCTCTGGAAAACGAATCCTGAAGAAGTTGTGGTTTGTTTTTTAGTATAGTTTCTGCTTTTTCTGTTAAATAAGTGTAAACCTTTCTTTTATCCTCTTTTCCTCTTTCTCTAATAGCAAAGCCCTGTTTTTCGAGACGATTTAATATGCTGGTTACTGTTGCTTGTGATAGACTTACCTGTTTTGATATTTTTGATATCGGCTGTTCAGGGTTTTCTTTTATCTCTTTCAGTAATATAAGTTGGGGCAGGGTTAAACCATATTTTTTAACGAGTTTTTTAGACTGCAGATCAATAGCTCTTATAATTTGCCTTAGTGTTGTGACGACCTCATTAGTTGAATTGGAAGCAATCATAGTAACTCCATTTTGTAAACCTTGTAATATAGGTAGATTTTTTTACACTATCACCAATTATGTACTATGTAAAGATGTAAATATCTTTAGCATACTAAAGATTCGTGTTGAGATGAATATAATTTAAACTACAGGATGTATTATTCGTTGTGCACTATAGAAGTAAAATAAATGTATTGTATTTAAAGTATGGTATGCCTATCTATTGACAATGTATCTTTATATAGTTAGTATGCTAATAAAATTAAGGCTGGTCGTAACTTCGTTGCCTGGTCGGGACTACGTCCCCTGGTCATAGACTTCGTCTATTGCTCGGGTATGCATCCTAACCTGCTCGGCAATGCAACCACTACTGCTCGCCAATGAGTCGTACCGGAAGAGCGCAGCGATGAGACTGGTCGGAAGTAAACTTCCTGCTCGTCCATGCAATCCCGGGAACGATCTCAGCAACCTAAGGAGTTAGATGTGCGTAAAATATTATTTATGGTTTTTTTAATAGTGCTTATATTACCTGGAGCTGTTTTTTCAGCTGGACAACAGGATGGTGAGTTAACTACAATTGTATTTGGTGATAATTCATGGGACAGTGTGCAGGTTCATAATAGAATAGCTGCTTTTATAATTGAAAATGGTTTTGAGGGTTATAAAGTAGATTATATGCCTGGCGATAGTATTCCTCTTTTTAGTGGTCTGGTTCAGGGAGATGTAGATGTAAATATGGAATCCTGGCATTCCAACATAATGGAAATATATACAAAAGGAATCGAATCTGGTGATGTTATAGATTTAGGACAGAATATGCCTGATGCTCCACAGGGCTGGTGGGTGCCGAGATATATTGTAGAGGGTCCGGATGCCAAAGCTCCTAATTTAAAAAGCGTTGCAGATCTTCCTCAATATGCAGATCTGTTTGCAGACCCTGAAGACAAATCAAAAGGAATTGTTTATGGTGGAGTTGCAGGATGGGGTCAGTTGAAGATATCTGAGGCAATTTTTGAAAAATACGGTCTGGAAGAAACATTTAATATGGGTGTTGTCGGTTCAGGCTCTGTAATAGCAGCCAGTATGGTTGGTGCTTATGAGAAAAAGGAAGCCTGGTGTGGTTACTATTGGGCACCTACACCAATTCTGGGTACACTGGATATGGTAAGATTAAAAGGTAGTGAATTCGAACCGGCTCTTGTAAATATTCTTGTTAACAAGAGCATGCTGGAAAAAGCACCGGATGTAGTTGAATTCCTCAAAGCTTACGCAACATCTGTTGCTGTAAACAATGAATTTCTTGCAAAAATGGATGCAGAGGATTGGGATACTCAACAGACAGCTGAATGGTTCCTTAAGAATAAGGAAGATATCTGGACAAAGTGGGTTTCAAGTGAAGTCTCCGAAAAAGTTAAAGCAGCTCTTGCTTCACTTTAAGGTACTGGCGTAAATGTCAAAAAATAAAACAGTGAATGGGTCGGAAACGACCCATTCTGATATTAATACAAACTCCCAAATTATAATAAAAGATCTATGGAAGGTATTTGGAAGAGATTCAAAACGTGTTCTTGGGAAAAAATACAGAGCCCTGGGAAAAGAAGAGATTCAGAAAAAAACGGGTTGCGTTATTGGATTACGCGAAATAAATCTGGAGATAAAGAAAGGTGAGTTCTATATATTAATGGGTCTGTCAGGAAGCGGAAAGTCCACCTTAATTCGTAATCTTATACGACTGGTAAAACCTACCAGTGGTTCAATAGTAATCGATGAAAAGAATCTTACAAAAATGAACAATGAGGAATTACTAAATTTTCGCAGAGAAACCTTTGGAATGGTCTTTCAGCATTATGGATTACTGCCCCATCTTACAGTTCTGGATAATGCTGCCTATGGCCTCAAAGTTAGAGGTATTTCTAAAGAGGACAGATATATAAAAGCCAAAGAAGTACTGGAAACAGTAGGTCTTAAAGGGTGGGAAGATTATTACCCTGGCTCCCTTAGTGGAGGTATGCAGCAGAGAGTTGGCCTTGCTAGAGCATTGGCAAATGATCCTGAAATACTGCTAATGGATGAACCTTTTAGCGGTTTGGATCCATTAATTAAAAGACAAATGCAGGATGAATTAATTGAGTTACAGGATAAAATGCAAAAAACTATAATTTTTGTAACTCATGATTTACATGAAGCTTTAAAGCTTGGTGACCGGATAGCAATTCTTAGAAATGGAAAAGTTGTACAGGTGGGAACCCCAGAAGAAATTGTTACTAAGCCGGTAGATGATTATGTCCAGGAGTTTGTCAGAGATGCTTCTCCTGCAAAGGTTATTACAGCAGGAACCATAATGGAACCTGCAAAAATAATATTATATGCCTGGGAGGGGCCTAAAACAGCCCTTACTCTGTTACGTAAAAATAAGAGACGAGCAGCATTTATTGTAGATAAATCCCATAGGCTTCTGGGAGTTGCACAGGAAGATAAGCTTGAAGAGTTACTAAATAAACCGGAGAAAGTGGAAAAGATTCCTGAATCTGCATTAAGACGTGTTCCTTCTGTAGGACCAGATACGATCTTAGAGGATATGTTTTCAATTGTTACAGAAAATCAATATCCTGTACCTGTAGTGGATGCAGATAATAAATTTTTGGGAGTTGTAACTACAGATCAGATTTTTGAATCTATAACACCTATGGGAGGAGAAGATAATGTTTGAATTTCCTGAAGTTGTTACAATTCCTCTGGCAAAGGGAATTGATTTTATTATGAGTTGGTTATTGATCCATCTGGATGGTTTTTTCGATGCAATTGGGTTTATTATCCTGCAGGTTGTTGTTGGATTTGAGGCACTGTTTTTATTTATACCATGGTTTGTAATGATACCTCTGGCAGGTCTTGCCGGCTGGAAGCTGGTAGGAAAATGGAAAACAGGTGTACTTTTTATGTTACTTCTATTTTTAATAGGGACATTTGGATACTGGGAACTCTCTATGAGAACTTTAAGCCTGGTAATTGCCTCAGTATTTTTTTCACTTTTAATAGGAATACCTACGGGTATAAATATGGCAAGAAGTGATCGAACAGAAGCAATTCTTAAGCCTATTCTGGATGGAATGCAGACAATGCCTAGTTTTGTGTATCTAATTCCCGCTCTTATGTTTTTTGGAATGGGAAAAGTCCCTGCAATGTTTGCAACAATAATATACGCTGTTCCGCCTGTAATACGGTTAACTAATGTTGGTATAAGAACCGTAGATAAAGAAGCTGTTGAGGCTTCAAAGGCATTCGGAGCAACTTCCAGACAGGTTTTATTTGATGTTCAGCTACCCCTGGCTAAACCTACAATTATGGTTGGAATAAATCAAACTACAATGATGGCTTTGGCAATGGTAGTAATTGGTTCTATGATTGGCGCAAAGGGATTGGGCATGGAAGTATTACTGGCTATCAATAGAATTGAAGTTGGAAAAGGTTTTGAAGCTGGACTATCCATAGTTTTTCTTGCAATTATAGTAGATCGAATAACATTTTCATTTTCAGAGAAAAAATAATAGAATCTTTAGGTAAAAAAAACCGTTGATTTCATTCAGCGGTTTTTTACTAAAATGGTTTAAACTCTTGGTGAGTAACTATTATCTTTAAATTTAATCTTACATGTCACCCCATTATTATCTTCAAATTCTACTGTTCCATTTAATTGGCTTTCTACCAGACTAAAAATCGTCTGCAATCCAAGGGTATTAGAATCTTTATAGTTAAAACCTGCTGGTAATCCTTTGCCATTATCCTTTACATCAAGTGAAATTGTTTCATTATGTCTTTTTAACGAAATTTTAATCTCTCCGGGTTCAGAGCCAGAGAAGGCATGCTTAATTATGTTTGAAATAAGCTCATTTAGTATCAATCCTATTGGTAAAGCATAATCAATTAGAATAATTATTTTTTCCATATCAAATGAAAATGTGAAATGTTGTTCATTGTCAGCAATACTCTCTTTTAAATAATTACAAAGATCTAATATGTAATCATCCAGTTCAAGGTTGGATAGATCTTTGGATTGATATAATTTTTCATGGACCATTGCCATGGAATATATTTTATTTTGTACATCTTGAAGAACCAGTTCAAGAGCTTCATCATCTATTGTTGAAGCTTTAAGACTAAGTAAAGAAATAATTACCTGCATATTATTCTTAGTACGATGATATAATTCCTTTAATAACAATTCTTTCTGAGCTAGAGCTTGTTTTATTTCTGTATCAGCTTTAGTTTGCTTTAAAGACATTTTATTAGCATAAATTGCGATTTCTTTGAATTCCGAGTATTCAAGTTTTTCTACATCAATTAATGCTGCAGAGTTAGATGATTCCTGGAAAAAATTTATAAAATGGCTAAAATGTCTAATCATTTTTTTTCTGAAGAATAGAGATACTATAAATACTGTAAATGCAAATATTATCATAAGTATAATCATAATAAAAAACTGTTTAACTAATAGATGAAAAATAGCATCTTTTTTATCATCTATTACAGATTGAATGTCATTTAGCCAAAATCCTGCCCCTAAATATGAATTCCAACCTGATATTGTTTTTATATATGATCTTTTTTTCTCTACTTTCCCTGTATCCGGATTAAACCAGGAGTAATTGGCAAACCCTTCTCCGTTCCCATCTTTCAGTGTTTTTATAAATAAATCATGAGTAATAATACCATCAGGCCCCTTTTTATTAGATATATCAACTCCTACAAGATTAGGAGTTGAAACACTCATTATACTTATCCCATCCATAGATCTAATAAAGAAAAATCCAGGATTTTTACCTTGGTTTGGAAATCTAACTTGTATGAGCCATTCAAGGATCTTTTTTCGTAAACTTTTTTGATCTGTACTTTCGTTCAAGCAGCGGTATTCTATATCTGAAACCATTTGTTTAACATTATATTTAATTATTGCTTCCTGTTCTTCAATATAAGTTTCCGCTACTGATTTGGTAGTAACCAGATACTGTCTGTAGGTATTAAACATTGATATTGCTGTACTTAGAAAGAGCAGAGAAAAACTGAGTAAGATAATTGAATTAAGAAAATATTTTCCTATGCTTTTTTTCAAATTTATTTTTCCTTTTAACTATGTTAAAGTATATTTATTAAATTTAAAAGTGCAAGGTATAAAAACAAAAAAGCAATTAAGTTCATGAAGTGTAAATAAATATAGGCTTTATAAAGATTAAAAAATATATTGTTTTTAATCCATCCACTTACCGTCTATCAACTCTTTTGCTTCTCTTGTTAATGGAAGGAGGTCACTTCTGTCTAAATATGACACATCAAACTTTCTGTTAAGGGCAGCAAAATGTTTTACCCCAAAGGCAATTTTATTCAGATAAGAGAATACGCCAATTGCGCCTGTTGGGAACTTATTAGCCTCTTTGCCATATAAACTTCTTAGGTCAGCTAAGTCACCATAGATCTCTTCAACCGTATCTCCATAAGCCTTTAAGTGGGCTGGAACTTTCCCTTTTTCAAGCAATTCGCCTACTTTTTTCCCTGTCATCGCTGCGGCCATCGCTCCACGACAAATACCAATTGTGGTCACATCGTTATTACCATAAGCAAGGGCTTTAAACACTTGATCTTCTGATACAATGCCACCTGTTATGGTTATTCCGGGAATCCAGGCACCTTCTGACTTAAGTGTTTTCACAATGTTACACACTGTCTTTTCAAGGACGATTGTTGGTTGTCCCCATTCATTCATCATTTTAACTGGACTATATCCACTACCACCACCAGCACCATCAAAAGTGACCATATCTACACCAATTACACTGGCCATTCGAAGCACCCGTTCAATATCTGTATCGTCATAACAAGCCATTTTGAAGTAGGTATTTTTAAGGCCTATTTTTCGTAGCTTTTCAATACGCTCTTTTAAGTATGCTTCATCCCAAAGAGGCAGTCGACTGTACTTATAAAAATTCCCACAAACACCTTTTTCGCAGGCTTCTACTACCTCAGGATCACTTGGATCCGGATGTACAATATAACCAGCAGCTTGATTAGCAAGTGCTTCTTCAATATTTTTAAGTCTATTTACTGGTTGTGTACCTTTAGCGGATTGTCCAAATTTGAACTCAATAGCTTCTACGCCGTGTTTTTGGATTGCTACTTCCGGAACACCAAGCATGTCATCTTCAACATTACATTGCAAAGCAATTTGACCATAACCACGATAATATTTTTTAAATGCAGCCTGCATTTCCTCAACAGCTGGAAACTCAATAACCTGACCATCTTTAATAACTAAATTAGGGTCTTTCGTCCGGGCATCTTCACCAATAACACAACAAACCCCTGCCATCGCTGCTCCTGCAAAATAATCTGCCCAGTTAAGTTTGATTAAAGCAGGCAATAAAATAGGCAACGCTGATTTGACTATATGATTTTTCCCAAAAGCCCGTTCAAGATTTACGTTGAAAATTGTGGCTTCTTCATATGTATCTTTAACGCCAACTGCACCAAATACCCGTCCATTAATATTAAAGTGACTATAATCAATTGGATAATCTTTTTCTGATCCTACCTGATTTGTCCCTGTTGTTGTTGGATAAACCGTTCTTGCGCCAAGGGTTGCTGCTAATCCAATTTCACAAGTCCCTACACAATCTTCAGTACATAGCGAACACATTCCTGATTGTGGTGATAAGTGGCTACTTCTATTCTTAGTATTGTTAAATCCTGAAGCTATCCCTGGTGAATATGACATACACTTTCCCCTTTTATTTGATTCATATCCTCTTTTACGATTATAGAATATTTCTTTAAACTCGAACAGAGCTCCACATATATAAGCTTTTTTCGCTGTGTCTCATTTACTATGTCAAAAAAACTTCTTTTCTAATACAGTGTAGTAGAACTGGCGGAAAAAGCCTTAGGTTGCATAGGCGAGCAGTGAGCTTGCGAACGACCAGCCAAAAACAAGCCAATTCAATAGACATCGCACAAGCTTCTATATGATATTCTGAAAAGCTACTGTTTTATATAGACTTATCCCTAATAAAGCCATAATGTTGCCAAACCACGGAATTAGTGAACCAGTAAAAATAATGATAGCCTGTTTTATGTGATAACCTCTTGTTTTCCTATAATTCAGGAAAAAAGCAGGGTTCCGCTAAAGATCAGAATGTTCTTGTATATATAATCGATATAGTACCAGAATCCTTTCGTCGTCTCTGCATCAGGTGCAGCAATGTTAGTGCTTTAACTACCACAATGCGAGGTCTTGATAATTAAATATGAAATTTTAGTATACTTCTTGTCCCCATATGATTATCCATATTAAAGTTGCCCTCTAACTGTTCGGTAAGCATTTTTATAAGCATAAGGCCAAATCCATTTGATTTATCTATATTAAGCCCCTCGGGCAGACCAATACCATCATCTTCAATAGTAAGAGTAATATTACCATTGTCTTTGGTTAAACTGATATCGATTAAACCGGAATCTTTTCCTGTAAAAGCATATTTCATAATATTTGTTAAAAGTTCATTTACTATAATTCCAATAGTAATCAATAATTTTGAGTTAAGATTAAAATTATCAATCTGCTTTTTTACAGAAATTTTGATTTTCCCTGAGAGGATTCTGATTATATCATCAATAAGGTTCTCAAAATATTCCAATGTTGAAGATGTTTGGTAATTTTCTGTGAGTAGAAGTTTTTCATAGAGAATTTGCATACTATGAACACGCCCAAAAGCAGCTTCAAGAGCAGTCTTAGCTTCAGGGTTAGTAAGGGAATCCATTTGTAAAGACAATAAGTTCCCAATAGTAGCAAAATTATTTTTTATTCGATGATGAACTTCCTTAAGAATCATTTCCTTCTCATTTAATTGTTCTTTGATCTCTCCAGTCAGCTTCTTCTGTTTTGAAACATCCTGAATTACGCAGTGTGTTTGTTTGAAATGTCCGTTATTATCATAACCAATACTACCATCAATCTCAACTGAAAAAATATTTCCATTTTTTGCAACCAAATCAAATGGAACTGAATGAATTTCACCTTTTTCTTTAAATTTCGGAAAATTTGTTCTAAATATTTCAACCCCATCTTTTGTTAAGATATCCCCAAACCATTTATCTATTATTTCATCATGCTCATAACCAAGTAAATTGCATAATGATAGATTGGCTTCTACAAAATTTCCATTTTCATCCAAAGATTGATATCCTAATGGTGAGTTCTCATAAAGTTCACGATACCGCTTTTCACTCTCTTCAAGTTGCTTAGCTGCAAGTTTCTGTTCAGTGATATCCATCACCAGGGAGGAAACTCCAATTACAATCCCATCATCATTTACTACTGCCGTATTATACCATTCACATAAAATAATTTTTCCTTTTTTTGTGATATTTTCATTTGTACTTCGTGTTCCACCAGTTTTATCAAGAAGGGAAATCCAAACAGCATCAACAGCTTTCTTTGCATTTTCAGGAATTATCAAACCAGCAGCATGCCTGCCTAACGCTTCTTCAGAAGAGAATCCAAATATTTTTTCTGCTGATTTATTCCAGGAAATAACATTGAAATCAACATCCCAATCAATAACAGCTAAAGGCGTTTGATTTATATGTAAAGCTAATCGTTGTTGATATGCTTTTATAGTATTCTCTTTTACCTTTTGTTCTGTTACATCTCTAAAGACTAAAACTACACCAGTTATCAAACCATCAGAATCTTTAATAGGAGCTGCAGAATCTGCAATTTGATGTTCTAAACCATCTTTTGAAATTAATACTGTATGATTTGCGAGTTCCATTATCTTACCAGTTTCTAAAACATTTTTAACAGGGTTATCGTTTTTTTCATGAGTCCCTTCATTAATAATATGAAATACTTCTGAAAGAGGTTTACCAAATGCTAATTCAAAGCTCCATCCAGTAAGGTTTTCTGCCACAGGATTCATATCTGTAACATTACCTAAAATATCAGTTGTAATAACAGCATCCCCAATAGAATTAAGAGTAGTTCTTAAATGTTGTCTGTGTTTTTCTGTTTTGCTATTTGCATCGAATAGTTTAAAAGCCATTTTGATTGAAGCATCTAAAACTGTAATACTGGCACTTTTTACTACATATCCATAGGAGGTAATTTTTTCAGTTTTTTCCACAATTTCAGGATCAGTATGACTGGACATAAATACAATTGGTATATTATGGTTTTTCAGTATAATTGCTGCTGCTTCAGTTCCATCAATTCCTTTTCCTAAGTCGATATCCATAAGAATAAGGTCTATCTCTTTGTTTTCTTTGATAATTACAACAGCCTTTTCACCAGTATTTGTGTGTTGAACTATATATCCATATTTCTCAAGTTCCTGCTGTTTCCCCAAAGCAATTAGAACTTCATCTTCAACAAGAAGTATAGATTTATTATCTTTCACAACATATCACTCCACTTTTAACTATCTCATATTCTAAGGATATGTATTTTGAGTAATTTGTCAAATATTTTTTTTTACTATTAAGCCAATATTTTGGAGATGGAAGACAATAACTTAACTCAAAAATAAACTAAAATTTGCAATTCAATTAGTATGGGGTAAACCTGTTTTTTGCTTCAGCATTATTCTTTTTATGCTCCGTCCCTGTTTTCTTAAATATGAAAGGATTTTATTAGTATCAGACAAAAG
>JAOZPU010000087.1 GCA_029932585.1 Spirochaetia bacterium
TTTATATGATCTATGGATTAAAAAAGTTTAAAATCTGTGAATAATTATCCAGTAGGACAGTTGCTTCTACTGGATAATTTCCTATAATTGTACAATATATAACCCTCTGAACTTTTGGAGTATTAAATGACTAAAGACTGTATTTATGAACTTGAATTTCTGGTTAGAGATTATGAATGTGATCTCCAGGGTATAGTAAACAACGCTGTATACCAAAATTATCTGGAACATGCCAGACATGAGTTTATGCAATCAGCAGATGTTGATTTTGCAAAGCTCCATGATGAAGGAATTGATCCTGTAGTAACACGAATTGAACTGGACTATAAATTACCTCTAAGAAGTCAGGATAAATTTATTGTTTGTATTAAGCTGCATAGAGAGGGAAGGCTTAAATTTATTTTTGATCAGGCTATTTACAGGCTTTCAGATAAACAGATTATGCTAAATGGCAAAATAACAGCAGTTTTCCTGAATAATGGGAGACCTGTCAAACCCGATAATATTATTAAAACGCTTTTAGAGAAGTATGACGTCCAGTAGAGACGCGATTTATCACGGCTCTACTGTCTTTGTAAATAACGTCTCTACGCCTCTGAATATTCCAATACCTCTTTTCGTATTATTTCACCATATTCATCCAGGGCTTTTAAAACTATTTTCTGATAACCTTCAATATCATTATCTTTTAGATTTTCTTCAATTTTCCTGCGAAAAAAATGATAATCATTAATGAGTTTACCTGGAGGTAAAAGTAGTCTTCCTGCACAAAAACTTTTCCATTTATTATTGGTTTCTTTATCCATATAATCAGGATAGTTCCTGCATTTGTAACGCCAAAAAAGTTCCTGGATTCTTGTATCCTTAAAAATAAGGCTCAGATTAAAAAGTTTATCTGATGGTGTTGTTCTAATAATCTCAAAACTTATTTTGTCTTTATCATTAAAAAATCCACCGGAATAAATTTGCAAATCCGGATCTGTATCTGCATTTCTATAATTATTTTTACTGAAAATTTTTATAAAACGCTGAGTTAACAGTGGATCAGAATTTATCTTAATACTATGTTCTTTGCATTTATTTAAATCCAATCCTAAACGTTTGGCAGTTTTGCTGTCTACGGTACTTACCGGGCTAAGAACAGGGCATTTATTTATTTGTACTTTTACTATATGAAGGTTTTCATTCCAGGGAAGCTCTTTTTTAGGTGTGAACATTCGTCTTCTTAATTCGGACTCAGATAAAGTTAATAGATCTTCAGGATCATACCTAAGATCAAAAAAATATAATATATTACTGTTTCCCGGATCTCCCGCAATAGGTGCAACTATGGAAGTACAGCCCTTTTCTGAAGTAAATACAGATGAAGTGTAAACCAGAGGTTCTCTGGTTTGCAGGTTAATTAATTGCCTAAGGCTGTCTTTTGTTTTATGAGTAAAAATATATCTTAGCAATTTAGTTTGCTTGTCATGTATAAGCTTTGCCAATGCAATAGTTGCATATACATCTGCAAGAGCATCATGTGCATTTGCATGTTCAATATTATTTGCGCGGGTTAATTTATCAAGCCTGAAAACCGGCTTGTTTTCTTTATTACGCAGCCAGTTTATTCCGTCCGGTCGTAAGTCATGAGCTGCTCTTACAAGGTCAATAATATCCCATCTGGTATTTCCGTTCATCCATTCACGGCTGTATGGATCATAAAAATTTCTATAATACATATTACGAATAAACTCATCATCGAAATTAAGGTTATTATATCCTACAACACAGGTGCCCGGAACTGAAAATTCCTTATCAATTTCTGCAATAAATTCCCGTTCAGGAAGGCCCTCTTCAAGAGTTTTTTGAGGTGTAATTCCTGTTACAAGGCATGCTTTTGGGTCTGGTACATAGTCTGGTGTAATTTTATTATAAATTACCAGAGGTTCTCCAATAATTTCAAAATTATCATTTGTTCTTATACCTGCAAACTGCGCTACTCTGTCAAGTTGAGGGTTAAGTCCAAAAGTTTCCAAATCGTACCAATAAAGTGTTTGAGCCATGGCGAATAGTAGCATAAATATATCAAAATGTGCAAATACCTGTTTGAGGCTTTCTTCTCTCAAGAGTTCACTGAATTTTTTAAAACTACATCATTTTTAAGAAATCTTTTTTCTCGATATCGCAATCCTTTAAAATTTGTAGTAGAAGTCCTATGCCAATACTTTCATTGGAATGTACAGGAACTGTTGTAGCTCTACCATCTGAATGCCTCAAAAAGTGGTGGCTTCCTTTTGTACGAATAATTTCAAAATCGAATTTCTCTAAAATTTTAATTATTTTTTTACCAGATAGAGTAGGGAAATTACTCATACTGGAACTGTTAACCTTTGCATGCCTATAAATTCATTACATTCATAGGAAGTATTTTCTACCTCCAAACACAACTCTATTACCTCTCTTGTTCGAACTAAGAGTTCATCCAGAGACTTTGCTTGTGTATGACAACCCTGAAGTGCAGGAACGGTAGATAAATAAAATCCATCACTATCTTTTTCTATAATCATATCAAATGTTTGGCTCATATTACACTCCAATAATTCAGATATAATAATTGTATCACCTAATCTCTTTTTATACTAATGCAAAAAAGCTGATATCTTTATTTTTGCATATATAACATTTGATGGCCTCTCTTCAGCCCCGAAGGGGTGTTCTCCTCTTAATGAGGGGTGAAGCCTGTCATTCCCGTGATGGTTCTATCTCTTTCCTTCCTAATAAGGCAGACATGAAATATTATCTTTGATATACTATCTGTAGTCGAATAGGCTAATAAATTTAACTAATAAAATTATATATAAGGATAAAAAATAATGGGATTAAACTGCGGTATAGTAGGGCTGCCAAATGTTGGTAAGTCAACAATATTCTCTGCAATGACTTCAGCACCGGCTGAGGCTGCAAATTACCCTTTCTGTACTATTGAGCCAAATGTCGGAATTGTTGCTGTTCCGGACAATAGATTAGATAAAATAACTGAACTTATTCCAACAGCAAAGGTTATTCCGGCTGTTGTGGAGTTTGTTGATATTGCCGGTCTTGTTAAGGGAGCTTCTCAGGGAGAAGGTCTTGGTAATAAATTTCTTTCTCACATTAGAGAAGTTGGGGTTATAGTTCATGTTGTACGTTGTTTTGAAGATGAAGATGTTGTTCATGTAGATAATAAAATAGATTCTGCATCTGATATTGAAACAATAAATATAGAGCTTGCACTTGCAGATCTTGAGACAGTTGATAAAAGAAAAGCTAAGACAGAAAAGGCTCTAAGGGCAGCTCCTAAGGATGCAAAAAAACAGTTGAATGCAATTCTGCCAATTTTAGAGAATCTTTCTGAAGCCCTGGGTGATGGAAAGCCAGCAAGATCCCTGAACCTGGAAGAAGAGCAGCTTGCCCTTATATATGATATGCATCTTATAACATTAAAAAAACAAATTTATGTGTGTAATGTAGATGAAGATTCTATAAGCACTCCCAATGAGCATGTTGAAACAGTTAGAAAAATTGCTGCAGATGAGGATACTGAAGTTGTGATTGTCTGTGGTCAGCTGGAAGCAGAAATTGCTGCTCTTGATACTGTGGAAGAAAAGCAGGAGTTTATGGAAGCATCCGGTTTAGATAAGTCTGGAATGGATACACTAATTCATACAGGATACAGAATGCTGGGACTTCAAACCTTTTTTACAGCCGGGGCCGATGAAAACAGAGCCTGGACATTTAAGGCCGGTTATAAGGCTCCCCAGACTGCAGGTGTTATTCATACCGACTTCGAGAAGGGATTTATTAAGGCGGAAGTTTATAACTGTGAAGATCTTTTTAAGTATGAAACTGAACAGAAGGTAAAGGAAGCTGGCCGTCTTCGTATTGAGGGGAAAGAGTACCTTGTGAAAGATGGTGATATTATGCATTTTAGGTTTAACGTGTGATCGATAGCGTTTATAAGATATCCTGAAATATTAATTGTTAGGAGTATTTTTGTGATCTACAGAGAATATGGTAACACAGGTGAAAAAGTTTCAATTCTTGGATTTGGAGGAATGCGTTTTGAAAATCCCTCTGATATTGCTGGATCAGCAGAAATCCTTCTTCATGCCCTAAACTCAGGTATAAACTACTTTGATACTGCTCCGGGTTACTGTGGAGATAAATCTGAAGATATATTTGGAACAGCTGTTAAAGAGATGAAAAAGCTGGATAAAAATTTTTATATATCTACAAAATCATCCCAACCGGATGGCAGTGAGTTACGAAGGCAGTTGGAAAATTCTCTCAAACGGTTAAATGTAGACCAAATTGATTTTTATAATTGTTGGTATGTACTAACTATGGAAGATTGGGAAGGTCGTAAGAAAGGTGGGGCTGTAGAAGCAATTTTACAAGCTGAGAAAGAGGGGCTTATTAAATACCCTGTTTTTTCTACACATCTGCCTGGATCTGATATAAGGAAAGTTATAGAGGAGAACTACTTTAAAGGTGTAACTCTTGGCTATTCAGCAATAAATTTTCCTTTCAGGGAGGAGGGGATCCTGGCCGCAGGGGAGAACAACATGGGAGTTGTTGTGATGAACCCTCTGGGCGGTGGTACTATTACCCAGAATCCCGATTCCTTTGATTTTATTCGTGTTCGACAGTCTCAAAATATTCTTGATGGAGCTCTCCATTTCCTTATGAACAATAAAAATATTTCGGTGATGCTCACAGGATTCAGAAATAAGAATGATATTGATACAGCTGTTGCAACCGTAGATTCATTTAAGCCCTATACAAATGTTGAAGTAAATAAAATAAAGAAACACATTGAGAATGACTTTAATAATCTATGTACAACATGTATGTACTGTAATGTATGTCCTGTTGATATACCAGTCTGGAAGTTTGTTGAAACAGCCAATGGTCTTTACTGTGATGCTGATGGCAGTTTAAACGATAGACTTAAGTATCACTGGGGAACTAATATAAGTGGTCTTGATTCCTGTACGGAATGCAGGTTATGTGAAGATGCCTGTACTCAGCATCTACCCATTCTTGAACGGTTTGAAGAACTTAAAGTTGCCATAGGAGATCAATAAAAAAAGATGGAAAGGGAAGAGCTATTTTCTATTGTAGATCTAATTCTTAATAATTCCAATGATGGGGATATTGAGGTTATTATGGAGGCTGTTAAGAGAAGGGCCAAGGGTAGAAACAGCGGAACCTTCAGGGGAATTAACCCGGAACGTCTTGCAAAAGAATCTGCTGCTGTACTTAATAATCAAATGAGCTATTCTGTTGAAGGCGTCAGAAAAATGATCCAGGAATTTGCGGTTGGAGTAATTCAAAAAGAAGCTCCTGAACTGGATGAGTCCCAAATAAAAGATCTTCTGGAATCATGGATTCCTGATCCCTCACAAAGAAAGAAAAACAGAAATTCTGCCCATGTACCAAAAGATGTACTGTTGACAATGATAAGACAGCTTCTTGCGTTTAGTGTGGGTACAATGTCTGCCTCAGAGCAAACAGAACTTTACAATAATATTCCAGACTGGCAGAAAGAGTATTGGAGTCGACTCCCTGATGGAGTACGGGATGTTTTAACACTTTTTCTTAAAGGTAATATCGATGAAGAAACATGCTGGTCTCAGGTTTATTCAGTAATTGACTTAGATTGATTGTATGTTCAGAACAGAAGGTATTGTTCTTACACATTTAATAATTTTTTTATAATCAGTTTTATTATCCAGCTCCATGGTAAAACTTCCACTTAGTTTCCCCCGTTCATCTTCTTCCAGTTTTCCTTCAATTAGATGACCCTTATACTTTCGTACTGCTCCTTCAATTTCTGAGAACAAATCTGAAGTCATTTTAGATTGAACTTTAAACCGATGAATTTCCCTTGGTGAAACAGCTTCCCACTCAACATCTACACATCTATCTTCGATTTCTGAAATATTTTTTAAATTTGGACAATCCTTTCTATGTACAATAATACCACGTCCTCTGGATATATATCCTATAATATCATCACCGGTTGTAGGGTGACAGCATCCTGCAATACTTATCATCATATTTTTTTCGTCGCCTATCCTAAAGGTTAACATTGCCTGGTCAAGAACCTGTTTTATTATTGTTTGTTTTTTACCTGGTTCTACAGCCTGTTTTATCTGAACTTCTTTTTCCTGGATTTCCTTAGGTGGTTTTTTTTTCTTTGCAATAATATTTTTATCTATAAATAGATTTTCTTCATGTTGATTAAGCCAGTGACGTATTTTATTTTTCGCTCTGGTTGTTGCAACAAATCGTAGCCAGTTTACATGTGGTTTAGCAGAATTTGCTGTCATAATTTCTATAACCTGGGTATTTTTAAGAGCCTGGTTTAATGGTATTATTGATCCATCCGCTTTTGCTCCTACTGTGTGAGCCCCAATTTCTGTATGTATATGAAAAGCAAAATCAATAGCAGTCGAATTTTTTGGAAGCTCAATTATGTGCCCGTTTGGTGTAAAAACGTAAATTGAATCTCTTAAAAACTCTCTTCTAATATCTTCAAGAAATTCATTGGTTTCTGATTTTGCACCATCCCATTTTTTAAAGCGGTTTATAATTGGATGAATATCCGATTTAAGTCTCTTTGCATTCCCTTTATAAATCCAGTGTGCAGCAACTCCGTTTTCAGCAGTGGAGTGCATATCTTCTGTTCTTATCTGTATTTCAGTTATTTTGCCCCCATAGCACATAACACTTGTATGAAGGCTTTGATATTCATTTGCCTTAGGCATAGCAATGTAATCTTTGAATCTCCCTTCGATAGGGGGCCATAATTTATGAACAATTCCAAGAAGTGTATAACATTCATTATTTGTTTTGCACAATATTCTAATTCCAAGGAGATCATATATTTCACTTATATCTTTTTTTCTGCTTTTCATTTTTCTGTATATTGAATATATATGTTTAGCCCTTGTACTGGCAGTTATACGTAAACCCTCTTTTGCAGCGGTTTTAAGAATTGTATGTTCAGCTTTTTTAAGATAATTTTTCTGTTCAGACTTCTTTGTAGCAATATAGCTTTCAATGTAATCGTAAGTTGTTGGATTTAGGTGCTTTAGAGATAAATCTTCAAGTTCTGCTTTCATCCATGATATACCCAGTCTGTCAGCAAGGGGTGCATAAATTTCCAGACATTCTCCGGCAATAGCTTTTCTTTTCTTTTCCGGTAAAAACTCCAGTGTGCCCATATTGTGAAGTTTATCTGCAAGTTTAATTATTATTACCCGAATATCTTTTGCCATGGCAAGAAGCATTTTTCTTATAGTTTCAGCTTCCTGAATAGATTTACTCTTTGCTTTTAGAATAGATATTTTGGTAACACCTTCCACCATGTTCGCTACTTCTTTTCCATAACGTCGTTTGATTTCATTAAATACTACATTTGTATCTTCCAGAACATCATGGAGGAGGGCTGAAATTATAGTGTCAGTATCCATATTCATATCTATAAGAATTTCTGCTACCCGCAAAGGATGTATAAAATAAGGCTCTCCACTGGCACGTTTTTGATCTTTATGCAGGTCTTTTGCCCATTCTGCCGCATCCATTATTTTAGATTGTTCTTTTTCGTTTAGATTAGATAATTTTGACTTAAATATTTCCAGTTGATTTCTCATATTTACACACTTTGTCCAATGGTAACTCTATTTCTACCTGAAAGATCCTTTACTATTCTGGTATTATAAAATCTACCTGAATCCAATAGCTGTTTGATTTCTTCAGTTTGATCAATACTGGATTCAATTAAAATATAAGCATTTTTTTCCATATAATCAGGAGCCTGGTTTATTATTTTTCTTATAAAATCAAGTCCATCCATTCCGGCTCTAAGGGCCATTCCAGGCTCCGGCCAATCCTTTTCCATCATCATATCTGTTTCTTCATCTGTTAAATAAGGAGGGTTTGTAATAATCATATCAAACTTACCCTCTATATCATTAAAAAGATCTGTTTTAATAGTAATTAATTCCTCTCCTAGAATTGATAAGCTGTTTTTTTTGCAGATATCAACTGCTTTTGCAGATAAATCAGAACAGGTAACAGTTAGTTTTGGTAAACTGTGTTTTAGGGCAATGCCCAGAGCTCCGGATCCTGTACATAGATCAAGAATATTTTTTGTAGTGGGAAAATTATTAATAATAGATACAGCTTCTTCTACCAGGGTTTCGGAGTCTGGTCTTGGGACAAGGACGTTTTTATCCACATAGAAGTTTAATCCATAAAATTCTTTACTATTAATTAAATACGCGACAGGGGAATTAGCTCTCCTTTTTTTTAGGAGATTATTAAAAGTATCTTCATTTTTTTGATCTATTTTATCAGGGTAGGAAGCAAGCAGCATCTCTTTTGATATATTAAGCACATATGCAAGTAAGATCATAGCATCCAAAAAGGGTGTTTCGTTTGCTGCCTGTGAGTTCCTAAGTAATGAAGCCCCTGCTGTAAGGACTTCTCTTATAGTTTTCATCCTTCCTGCAGAGCTTCCTGGTTTGCTGAAAGCTGAAGACCGTCGATTATCTCTGTCATATCACCCTGCATAATATATTCCAGTTTATAGAGGGTCAGGTTAATTCTATGATCTGTAACTCTGTTCTGAGGGTAGTTGTAAGTTCTAATTCTTTCTGATCTATCACCGGAACCAACCTGACTTTTACGATTTTCTGATCGGATTTTTGCTTTTTTTTCTGCTTCGGCTTCATATAATCTTGCTCTAAGAACTCTAAATGCCTTTGCCTTATTTTTTATCTGTGATTTTTCGTCCTGACAGGTAACGACAACTCCTGTAGGTAGATGGGTAATACGGACAGCAGAATCGGTTGTATTTACACTTTGGCCACCAGGTCCTGATGATCTGAATACATCTATCTTAAGTTCTTCATTTTTAATCTGAATATCAGTTTCTTCGGCTTCCGGAAGTACTGCGACTGTTACTGCAGAAGTATGAACTCTTCCTCCTGATTCTGTTGCTGGTACACGTTGAACGCGATGAACACCGCTCTCATATCGTAGAGTACCATATACTTCCTTCCCTGAAATTGAAAAAGCTATCTCTTTGAAACCACCTATTCCAATTTCATTGGTTGACATAACTTCAGTTTTCCATTTATGAGTTTCTGCAAAACGGGTATACATTCTGTAAAGATCAGCTGCAAAGAGTGCTGCTTCATCTCCACCGGTGCCTGCACGAATTTCCATGATAATATTTTTCCCATCCATAGGATCTCTTGGAACAAGAAGGAGTTTTAAAGTCTTTTCAATTTTTTCACTTTTTTCTTCCAGACCACTCAATTCTTCTTTAGCCATCTCTTTCATTTCGTGGTCACTTTCTTCTGCTATAAGAGTTTTGGCTTCTTCTATTTCAGCCAGAATAATTTTGTATTCGTTATATAGATCTGTAGTTTCTTTTATGTGGCTGTATTCCCGCATAACTTTTTTATAACGATCCATATTTTTCATAATTTCAGGATCAGCAATTTCTTTTTCAAGTTCTACGCATTTTACGACTATTGATTCGAGTTTCTTTATCATAAATGGAATATATCAGAAAAAAGTAAGTCAATCAATCACACCTCTTTTGTGATGTGGCCTATTTTTACGATTGTCTGCTTAATCATTATCCGAAAAGGCCTGCAATTCCTTTATACGGTGTTTTTGTTTGATAAATCCAAAAATAGAGCCGCAAAATCCACCTGCTATATGAGCAAATTCAGCTATGTTATTACTTTGAAAGGACTGAAATACTTCTTTAACAATATACAGGGCTATAATGAGTATTAAAGTTAGTGGTATTTCTCCCGGTTTAGTATTTGTAAAAGGTGCAAGCAAAATCATCATAAACGCAACACCGCTTGCTCCAAGGAGAGCACCTTCAAATAATAAACTGTTTAGCAATCCTGTTACTAAAGCTGTAATCAGTATCATAAATAGTAGGGAGAAGGAACCGTATTTCTCTTCTAATATTGGTCCTACAAGCAGAATTATTGCAAAATTACCCAAAAGATGTTCCCAGCTTATATGACCTGCAACATGAGTAAAAAGCCTGATATAGCTTGCAATTGAACCAGGATCAAAATATCCCTGACCAGGAACCATAAACCATGTTTGAATTAACCACCCACCAACTAAAGGGTTAATAAGAAGAACAAGGACAGATATTAGGGTGTAGTTTAGTACCACAGGGGCATTGTATCTTATTTTCATAGTAATAGATTATTATCTGGGAGCTCTTAAGTCAACTGAAAATACTTTTATCATTATTATCATTATTATCTATAATTTTTTCTTGAAGATTTAGTTTTATTCATATAGATTATAATAAACGGGTAGTTTTCTTTTTAAGAGGATTTTTTAAGCTATCATAGATTGAGGACTGCTGATTTATAGCATATATTGTTGTATAAGTGGATTTGTTTTTAGAGGTTGAAAAATGAGTGATTTTTTATTTGGAAAAGTGTCTGTTATGGAAGGAATTGGTAGTATCATTAATCTGAGTGGTAGTATGCCTGAATATAATCAATCTGTATCTGGTGAAGAAGCAGATTCAAGAGCGATATATAATGATTTTGCAGCTGTTGGTACGGATCTATTTGTTGCAGAAAATATTATTATAGATAAAAAGTAGTTGACTGTGGGAAAAAGAAAATCCTCCAAACCTAATTTATATTCTAGTCCTAACAAAAGTGGTGGTAATGGGTCTGGTCTAGAGATTCGGGCGCAACATTTTCAAGGTCCAATACCGCCTCCTGATACTCTTGCTAAATATGAAAAAATTATTCCTGGAGCAGCTGAAAGAATCCTTGCAATGGCTGAAAAACAGGGTAATCATAGACGGAATTTGGAGGCCAAGGTAATTGACAAAGATTCCGGGAGAGCGTCACGAGGTCAGATTTTTGCTTTCATTATTACAATAACAATTATTGTTGGTGGATTTGTAATGGTTTGGCAAGGTAAAAGTCTTGAGGGTATGGCTTCTATCATTGGTGCTATAACAGCTTTAGTAGGTGTTTTTATTTATGGAAAAGTTAGTAAGAACAGAAATTTAAAAAACCGTAGATAGAGTAAAATAATATTCAAAAACTTAGTATCTATTAAGAGGAATTATGAGATCTCAATTTAAAATATTTATTATAATTGGAGCTATTAGCTTATTTTTTGCATGTGCAAGTACACCAGTACCAATTTATCATACAATTCAAATTGAGAGCTTTGAAGGGGGAACTGTTTATCCTGATAATTCTATTGATATATTGGATGGAGATTCTCTTGAATTAGTATTTACTCCAGATAATGGGTTTGTAATTGATGATGTTATAATTGATGGTAAATCAATTGGGTCTGTGAATACTTATAGTTTTGAGAATATACATAATGCCCATTATGCTGAAATTATCTTTAGAGATGAAGTGGTCTGTCTGGTGCTCTCTGTTGGAGGTGTAAAAGGGTTAGCTCATATTGGAGCTATTCAAGCTCTAAAAAAAATGGATATTAATCCTGATTTTGTTTATGGAAATAGTATGGGTGCACTAATTGGTTCTCTTTATGTCAGTGGACCAGATGAAAATATTCAAGATAGATATACAACTTTAATGTTGAAATATGAAAAAAAGACAAAAGAAGTTGCCACTTCTGCTGGTATTAGTGGTGGTCTGTTAGGTGGATTGGCAATGCTCTTTGTTTCTGGTGGTACTCTTGGATGGGAAACTCTCGCGGGTTCTCTGGCTGCTGGTACCCTTTCTGCTGGTGCTGTTGATAAAATTGATAATAAAAGACTTCGGGATGTTTTAAATAATTATCTAAATAATTTAATGTTTCAGGATTTAATTTTACCTTTTGGTACTTCTTATCAGGTACAGCAAGATCAGGGACTTGAGTTTATATTTGTTAATAAAGGTGATGTCTCACTAGCCGTTGGTAATAGTATAAATAATCCATACATATTTCAAAATACTTCTTTGAAAGAAATTGATCCAGGTGCAGATAGGATGGCAGCTATTCCTGTTCAGGATGCATACAATATGTTTAATCCAGATAGAATTATAGTAATAAATGTTACTGCAATATCTCCTGTATATACTGAAATTGTTGATTGTGAAGTTGTTGAAATAAAGATCCCATATGGAGAAGTCGGGTTTTCTGCATTTGAAGGGAAAGGTGAGGAATATACCAAAGTAATTCAACTGGGATATAATACTGTTTTTAATTTTTTCAAGTAAAAATTCAAATACAACTCTTTAGCATAAGAAAGGGTGGTGGAAAAACCGCCTGTACAGCCCGGCTGAGGGACGAAGCAGGATGGAGCTGTGCAGATTAGCGGGT
>JAOZPU010000250.1 GCA_029932585.1 Spirochaetia bacterium
TCATACAATTTATCAGCAACTTTCATTTTTCCGGAACCGGCTAATATATAGAGATTATCATCTTCTTTTTGGTGAATATGAGAAGGTACAAGTGCTCCCCTTTCTATTTTAACCAGGGCTATACTTTCCTGAAAGGTTCCATTTTCTTTTGATCGAAGCTTTTTCATTTCAACTCCGTCCAGTCCCGAAGGATGCGGGGTCCAGGGCACATCATTTTCATTTATAGAATAATCCATTTTATCTCCATTATTATGCTTATTTGAAAAACTTTTTTAATGTATCTGAAATATCCTCTCCAATTTTTCCAACACCTTCTCCCAGGCTTTTTACTGCCTGTAAGACCGGGTCTGCTTCTTTTTCAGTCTCATTTTTATAGTATTCAAAACTATTTTTTATGTCATCAGAAATCCTGTTTTGATTATTTCCCCGTTTTTGGTAGTCTCCACCAATTATCTTAGAGTATTCACCTGAGGCAATCCAGTTTCTAAGTTCAGTCAAACGGATAACAGGGAAAGGATGTGACGTCCATACAGTATTAAGAACCTTGTGTATTCCGTCTATCAAGCCCTTACTATTTTCATATTCGTCTGCCTGAAGAAAAAAGTCGTTCATGTTTAATTCTGATGGATTATCTCCACCTGCCATGCGCATAAGTACCGAATAACAGGGATCTTCATTTTGTACTGCAAGCAGACCAGCTCTATCTGCAGAGAGTTCACTTTTTCTATCCCATTCTTTCAAGGCTGCAATTATTGGAAGTACTATTAAATCTGATACAGGAAGAGCTGTAATAGAAATGTTTACCATTAACCAGAGAAGTGTCTTATAAAGAGAATGTCCGCTTATTAAATGTCCCATTTCATGTGCCAGAACACACATCAGCTCGTCTTTGCTTACACTGCTAACTAAATGACTATTGATAACTATAAATGGCTCTTTTACCCCATATACGCCGGCATTAAAAAAGGGGCTTCGGGTAACATAAACTTCGGGAATATAATTCCAATCAAATATTTCTGCTATTTTTCTTATTTGCTGATGAAGGACCGGGAACTGATTTGGCGAAGTTCGTATTGAAGAGGATAAATGAAGTAGTTTTATTGATTTTTCGGTTGTAAGACCAAAAACCAGCTTAATAATTTCATCAAATCCCGGGATTTGTTTTAGGGTTGCCAGGGCTGCTTTATCAGCTGGATGTTCCCAGGATCTTGAATCTATATCTGTTAATATTTTTTGTTCATTTATTGGCATTTTTATTACTCCTTTTCTCAACTTCCGAAATTACATCAAACCAATATTTACCATGGGGTACAAAATCCTCCGGATTATTATTCAATTCAGTTTTTAAAAAATCTGTATGATAAAATTTTATCTTTTCAACTTCCTCTTTCTGAAGTACTAAGTTACTAATATCATCATTAAACTTAAGAAAGTATACATAATGAAATTCATTATCCAGAAAATCACCGTACTGAGAGCTTTGTTTTGAAATTTTGTAGAACTGTAGATCTTCGTTAGCAGCACTAATACCAATTTCTTCCTGTAGTTCTCTTATTGCAGACTCTAATGCTTCCTCTCCTGCTCCTATATGCCCTGCAGATGATACATCCCATTTCCCAGGGAATATGATTTTGCCAGCAGAGCGGAGCTGGAGAAGTATTTCTGAATTGTCATTGTATACCCACATATGAGCAGATCTGTGCCAAAGACCCTTCTTATGGGCTTCAGACCTCATTTGTATTATGTTTTGAGCTTCATTTTGTTCATTATAAATGTCTATTGGTTCATCCATTGCTTTAATATACTTTAAAAATAGAAATTAATTAATCAGGTTTATTACTGCTTTAATTACTACTATCAGAACAATTATCCATATAATAATAAATATCGCTCCAATGAGTTTATTCGGTTTCAGACGCTGATAATTTTTTTCAGCTTTCTCTCTGGAAGCTTTCATAATTTCTGCAGGAATTAGTTTTAGTGACAGGGAAATCATTAGGGGGAGAATTATGAGATCATCCAGATAACCCAGTACCGGAATAAAGTCTGGAATAAGATCAATTGGACTTAGAGCATATGCTACAGTGGAGATGATTAGTATTTTTGGCAGAATGGGTAGTTTTGGATCCTGGTAAGCATAGTATAAAGCAAGAATCTCTTTTTTAAGCTGTTTAGCTTTTTGTTTTAACTGTAAAATACCTTTCAAATTAATCGTCCTGAAATATTGCAGCATGAATTGCCATTACTTGTTTCATAAAATTATGAGGTATTTGTGCAACATATCTTGCATTTCTTTTTGAATAATCTAATGATTTGACCTGCTCCACCATAACAACACCTGTTATTTCTAATTCTTTTGGTAATAAAACATGAAAAGGATAGTTACGTTTTGTATTTATAATAGGACAAACAAGAGCAAAACCTGTTGCATTATTAAAGGTATAATTACTTAAGACAAGACCAGGTCGCCAGCCTTTTTGTTCGTGTCCGGATTGTGGATCAAAACTAAGCTTGATTATATCTCCTTTGGCAGGAATGAAACTCTCTGTTACCATATTTCATTACCTTCGGGTTTTCCCCAATCTACTTCTTTCTGTCCATATTGTGGATCAATTTTACGAACAAGGTCATGAATATTATATACTTTTTCTGGTGCTACAGGTTCTAAAATAATTTTACCATTAAGGACTTCTACATTTAAGGCCATACCAACTGACGCATGGAGTTTATTCAAGAGATCTTTTGGTAATCGTATTCCCTGGCTGTTTCCCCATTTATTGATTGTAAGAACCATATCAACCTCCATTTATTTGCAGGATATACCAAGTATATACATTTTAGGATGGCTTATCAAGGCAGTTGCCATAAATATCGCAAAAACCACATTTAAATGGGAGTGCAATTTATTAGTTAGTTTGTCTTTTTATATTTATTAAAGTTAAAACAAGATTCATAATCAGGTATACAATTAACCCAACCATAACCATCTGAGGTCCAATTTTTTGAAATAGCTGTCCACTTAAGTATGGGAGGGACATCCCTCCCAATGCAGTGCTGGTAAAAATAATTCCATTTACCCTTCCGGTTATTCCAATATGCTTTTCGGTAAATGCCAGTAAATTGGGGAAAAATGAACCCATTGAAGTGCCGAAGATAATAGTTCCAAGTGCAATAGTTGCTGCAGAACCCGAAAATAACAGTATAAAAGAGATTCCTGCTATTGAACCAAGAATATCTAT
>JAOZPU010000251.1 GCA_029932585.1 Spirochaetia bacterium
TAAATTCTCAAAAATTTTTCAGACTATTCCGGAATCCATATCCATAAATACTGTTGAAACCGGGGAATTTATAGAAATAAATTGGGGTTTTGAAAAGATGTATGGTTATACTAAAGAGGAATTGCGTGATAAAACATCTCTGGATCTTGGAATGTGGAAGGAACCAGAAGATCGAAAAAGATATAAAGCTTTACTTAAAAAAGAAGGAAGTATACGCAATTTCAAATCTGTTGGAATAACGAAATCTGGAGTAAAATTTTTTGAAAATATTTCAGCAGCACTGATACAGGTAGATGGTGAAAATTGTATTCTTACAATTGTAGAAGACATTACCAAACAGAAAAAAGCCGAAGAAGATCTAAAAAATAGCGAACGAAACTACAGAGAAATTTTTAATTCAGGCAATGATGTAATATTTATTCATGATGCAGAAACACAAATAGTACTGGATGTTAATGAATCTGTATTTAAAATGTATGGTTATAAAAAAGAGGAAGTTATAGGTAATAAATTGGGTTCTTTAAGTTCTAATTTACCATTTTCTTTAACTGTATCACCTATAGCATTAATTGATAAATTAACCATAGAAGGTTCTCAGATTTTTGAATGGGAGGAAAAGAAAAAAAATGGTGAACTCTTCTGGGTAGAAGAAATAATAAAGTTATCTATAATAAATAACAAAAAAATGATTCTTACAGTTGTGAGGGACATCTCCCAACGAAAAAAACTTCAGGAATCTATGATTCATTCTGAAAAGATGCTTTCTCTGGGAGGCCTTGCTGCAGGAATGGCCCACGAGATAAACAATCCTTTAGCTGGAATAATGCAGAATGCCCAGGTTATCTCAAACCGCCTTACAAAGAATACGCCTAAAAATATTGAAGCAGCAGAAAAACTTGGTCTGGATCTTGAAGTTATGCGCTCTTTCCTTGAAGAAAGAAAAATATTAAATCAGCTAAACAGAATTAGGGAAGCAGGTTCGAGAGCTGCAGAAATAGTTGCAAACATGCTTAGTTTTGCCCGTAAAGAACAGAGTAGATCTTCCCATAACATTAGCGAACTGCTGGATAAAACAGTAGAGATGGCAGGGAGCGACTACAGTTTAAAAAAGAACTTCGATTTTCGCAGTATTAAAATAATAAGAGAGTATGAAGAAAACCTACCTCTTTTAATGTGCGATCCGGGTCAACTTCAGCAGGTATTTTTTAATATTCTAAAGAATGGTGCAGAAGCAATGCATGCCCCTTCGGCAAACTTAAGTAACGCTCCTGAGATATTGGAGAAGCCTCAATTTATTCTTCGTACTTTCAGCTTTGCAGAAAAAGTTTGTATAGAGATAGAAAACAATTTATCCGGAATATCGGAAGAGCTGCAGAAAAAAATATTTGATCCATTCTTTACAACTAAACCGGTAGGGGAAGGGACAGGATTGGGGTTGTCAGTTTCCTACTTTATTATCCATGAAACCCACAAAGGGGAAATGAAGGTAGAGTCGGATGGGAGCAGTTGGGTTAAGTTTATTATAGAATTGCCATTTAAATAAAAAATTATTTGTGTATTTAGCTTTTTTGATATAACATGATAAAAATAATAATTATTATTTATGGAGTTAAATAATGAGAATTTCTGTATTAACCAAGATGATGTCAGCAGCACTAATCCTTGTAGCAACAATTATAGCAATAAGCGTTATTGGCTTAATGTCTATACTGTCACTTGTTGATAAACTAAATGTAATTGTAGGGGAAGATTTTCCTAATTATGCTCATATAAGGGATGCAGCAGTTGATATACACCAGTTACTAATAGCAGAAAGAGGACTAATTCAGGCTACACCTGGAACTGAAGAATTTGAAGATCAGTTAGGGACGTATGAAAAGAATCTAAGACAGTCAAGGGAAAGGCTGGAAAAATTCAGTTATGACTCCCTGTCAGAAACAGAACTTGTTTTGTTGGAGGAATATAGCCTTCTTCGTGAGGAATGGATGCCAATTTCAGCAGAAATTGTAAAGCTTGCATCCAGC
This sequence comes from Spirochaetia bacterium, assembly GCA_029932585.1. GTDB lineage: Bacteria > Spirochaetota > Spirochaetia > B11-G9 > B11-G9 > JAJRQE01. Next base: position 2,025 of record JAOZPU010000251.1, read on the forward strand.
GTGAATACAAAAAATCTTGCCTCAGAATTATCCTTTGGAGATGCATACGATAAATTTGATGCTATGGAAGAGAGCCTGGATGGTGTTGGGGATGGAATTAGAGATAAAATATTCCTAATGAAAGATACAGAAATAGAAGCCCAGAAACAGACAGTTAGAAATTTTCTTATTGCAATTATTACCGGTCTTGCTATTAGTATATTTACTGGTTTACTTATTACATTCAAAATGGTTAAAAATATCCAATCCATTACAACGAAGCTATCCGAAATTGCTTCCGGGGAAGGAGACTTGACCACAGAGATTAATATTAAAGTGAACGATGAGTTAGGAGACCTGACTAAAAGTTTTAATTTATTTGTTGGGAAAATTCTTAAAATGGTTTTAAGAACAAAAAAAGCCTCAACTACTCTTATGGAGATAAGAGAGTCTCTTAGTGCAGTATCAGAAGAAACAGCAGCTTCTCTTGTTCAAATTTCATCAAATGTAAATGGTGTAAGTAATCAGATTCTATCCCTTAGTGGTAAAATATCAGAAGCAACATCAGTTGTAACTGGTATTTCTGAAAAAACTGACAGTCTGGAGCAGTTTGTGGAAGATGAAAGCAGCTCTGTAGAAGAATCTTCTGCTGCAATAAATGAAATGACTGCATCCTTAAACAGTGTTGATCAAATAACAAGAAATAAAAAGGATGTTACAGATAAACTTGTTACAACTTCAGAAAATGGAGGAGACAAACTTACTGCAACTACTGCTTCAATAACAAAAATAAAGGAAACTATTGGGAGTATTTCCGAAATGGTTTCAATAATTAATAACATCTCTGCCCAGACAAATCTTCTTGCAATGAATGCAGCTATAGAAGCAGCTCATGCAGGAGAAGCAGGAAAAGGGTTTTCCGTAGTAGCTGATGAAATTCGTAAACTTGCAGAAAGTTCCAGCAAAAATGCAAAAGGCATTGCCACTGTAATTAAAGGTATTGTTGAAAACATTGTAAGTGCTTCTGAATCCGGTGTTGATACTGATTTAGCATTCAAGGAGATAAGCAGAGAAGTTCATGATGTTTCTATGGCACTGACAGAAATATCTTCTTCCACTACAGAATTGGCTGCGGGAAGCAACGAGATTCAAAAAGCTATGATGATGCTGAAGTATATATCCATTAATGTAAAAGATGCAACAGATGAGATGAAGGCAGGAACAGGTATGCTGG
>JAOZPU010000088.1:0-5270 GCA_029932585.1 Spirochaetia bacterium
CACTAGCCCCTCAAGCTAGCGTGTCTACCAATTCCACCACTACCGCTGGTACGAGGGCTAAATTATCACTAAATACGCTATTTAGTCAAGCTTTGGTAGTTTTTTACTTAAAGGTTTTTACAGCTTCAGTACTGCAATAATTATGCCCGCAGCAGTTGCAGTTGAACCAAAAGACCAGATCATAAAATGGAACATTCTACGGCTTAGCTCCGTCAAATGGTTTTCCATAGTTTCAAAGCGTTTATCCATCTGATCGAATCGTTTATCCACCAGTTCAAATCTTTTATCTACTTGTTCGAATCTTTTATCAACCTGTTCAAATCGTCTCTCAACTTGTTCAAACCTCTTGTCAACTTGTTCAAACCCCTGTTTCATTAATTCCCGTTGAGTTTTTAGTTCTTCTTCAACTCTGATCATTCTTTCATGAAGCTCGAATTCGTAATTTCTATGAATTGTACGTGGGGGTACAGTTTCAATCCACTCAAAAAACTGTCCTTTTATGTAATCACTTATCTGACTAAGATCTTTTTGTGTTACAGCCATTTCCACACCTTCCTCCTATAGTATACCAAATAAAATACTGGTTTTCTATAAGTATGAGGGAAATCGTGTTTTTACTTCAAAAAAAGGTAATATAATGAGAAAAAAATTATTCCATCAATTCCATTAATTCAGTCATTTCATTCAATAGATCTTCAAAAACTTTCATTGCAGCTTTTACAGGCTCCGGATTACTCATATCTACTCCTGCCAGTTTAAGAGAATCAATAGGATATTTTGAACCACCGGACTTTAAGAAGTTCAGATAATCTTTTTGTTCAGATTCTCCACCTTTTAGAACTTTCTCTGAAAGGGCAATTGCTGCAGAAAGGCCAGTAGCATATTTGTAAACATAGTAGGATCTATAAAAGTGGGGAATTCGTAATCCTTCCATATCACTTTCTTCTTCAAGTTCCATCTCAGGACCAAAATAAAGTTCCATTAATTCTCTGTACTTTTTTCTAATAGAATCAACAGTTATTGGAATACCTTTTTCAACCATTGCATGAGCTTCATGTTCAAACTCTGCAAACATTGTTTGTCTGAATATTGTTGCTATAATATCATCTATTCTTTTTCCAATTATATACGCTTTCATATCATTAGAATCTGCATTTTTATAAAGATAATCTGCCAAAAGTTGTTCATTGAAAGTAGATGCTACTTCAGCTTCAAAAATTGTATAATTGTAATTTTGAAAATTATTATTTTTTACACTATAAAAGCTGTGCATAGAATGTCCACCCTCATGAGCAAGTGTAAATATATCTCTAAGCACAGTTTCTTTGTAGTTCATCATAATATAGGGGTTTCCTGTATATCCACCGGAAGAAAAGGCTCCGGATCTTTTCCCTTTGTTTTCATATCTGTCTACCCATCCATCCAGAAGACCCTTTTTAAGAATACTTCGATATTCATCACCAAGAGGGCTTAAAGCCTTGTCTATAAGTTCAACAGCTTCTTCATAGCTGTAATTGGTGCTGATTGAACTTAGAAGAGGTACATATACATCCCAGTGTTTTAGTTTATTCAGTCCAAGTTTTTTACGCCTGAATGTATAGTATTTGTGAAGTAGAGGTAGGTTTTCATGAATTACTTTTACCAGGTTTTCATATACAGACTCCGGTACATTATCAGGGAAAAGTTTGTGGGCTCTGGTTGAAGGATAATCCCTTACTTTTGCCTGATAAATATCCTGTTGCACACTTCCTGCATAAAGAGAAGCAAGAGTATTTTTATGTTTAGAAAAATTAGCATAGAACTGTTTATAAGCTTTTTCTCTTACAGATCGATCTTTATCTATAAGTAACATTCCAAAAGTTGATTGACTTAGTGGTATTTCCCCTTCTGTTGTTGCTATAGTACCAAACTCCATATCAACATCTGTAAGGGCAGTAAATACTTTTCCTGGAGTCTGTCTTGATTCTGTTTGCATTGCCAGAAGTTTTTCCTCTTTCCCGGATAATACATGAGGTTTAAATCTCAATAATTTAGTCAGCATTATTTTATAATCACCTAAGATATTCTCTTTAAGATATCCAGTAATAATATTTTCATCTATTGCCTGTATTTCCGGATTAAGAAAACTTAATTCGGTACCAAAAAGAGAAGTAACTCTCATATATCTTGAAAGTCTGTCCTGGCCCTTACTGTCTCCTACATCTTCTGTATTTCTTAGGAAAGCATAGTTTCCCAGTCTTTCATCCTGTATTTCCATTTTAGTAACGAGATCCAGGCAGTCTTTTAATTGACTGGCAGATTTATGGAGTGTTCCTTTATAGTTTTTAATTTGTGGAATATCTTTTTCCAGTATTATAAGGGCTTTTTCCCAATCTTCTTCAGTTTGAAAGAGTCCGGCTAGGTCCCATTTATCACTTTCTAGTACGTCTGATCTTAACTTTATTGTTATTTTTGATTTCATAAAAATGACTCCTAAATATAATTGAGTAATCTGAAACTAATTTCTAAAGTTCTTCAAGCAGTTTTGCTATTCTATAACCTGCTTTGCCTCTATGAGAGATTTTATTTTTTTCTTTTTCCGGTAATTCAGCAACAGTTTTACCGTATTCCGGCAGAAAAAATATAGGGTCATAACCAAATCCGTTTATACCTGTAGATTCTCTGGTTATTTCTCCCTTAAATGATTCCTGAGCAACAAAAAAACGATTTTTATCTAATATAAGGCTCATACAGCATATAAATTCTGCACTAAGGTTACTTTCCCCTTGTAATTTATCCAGAAGGTATATATTCCTTGCAGGCGCTTCTAACTCTATTCCATTAACGCTGCCGTATCTTGCAGAATATATTCCTGGTTCTCCGTTAAGAGCCTCTACAATTAAGCCTGAATCATCTGCAAGAACAGGCCTGCTAATTTTGTTAAAAAGAGCAAAAGCTTTTCCCTGTGAATTTTCAAGGAATGAAGTACCTGTCTCTTCAAAGTCAAAACTAATGCCAATGTCTTCTGGAAGTAGAAGTGTATGGTCTGTTAAAATCTCTTTAAGTTCAAATAGTTTATGCCTGTTTCCTGATGCTAAAATTATTTCCATAACATGAGAATAAACAATTGTGCGTGTTGAGTCCACCTTTATATTAGGCAGATTTCTTAACTATCTCATTATCAGTTATTTCTTTGAATGAAGATTTAAAATAATAAATTCCTGAATCTATTGAGCCTCTGGGTAATTTTAAAATATCTGCAATATCTTTATGTGTAGGACGTGCTGGAGCTTTTGCAATAGTTGTATTCATCTTATCTATTTTTGTTCGAAGTATTGATATTTTTTCTTTTAATTCCTCTTTTTCATTTTCATTCTCAGCAAAAAATATTTTTTCCTGTAAAATATGGAATTTAAAAAATGCACTGTTTCTTCTGTCTTTTATTATTTGTATGCGATCCAGTCTTCTTTCCACTTTAACTTTCAATTTTTCTGAGCAGCTATCCAACCATTTCCTTTTATAACCTGTAATTCTAATTATTCCCTCTTTTAATCTTTCATCAATATTATTTGCTTCAATTAAATAGATAAAAAGTAGTCTTTGCCGTATAGTTTCTGACAGTTTATTTTCAGTATGTTCCAATTTAAGTGCCTTTCTGGCAGAATCTGAGATTGAAAGGGGAGATTCTTTTATTTTAGTAAAATCATCTACAGGGGTAACAAGATAAAATGGTTCTTTATAACTTGCTATCTGGAAACTTCTGGTTTTACTTTTTGCTGAACGATAAGCCTTAATATTCCAGTGTATTGCATTGCTTAAATAGCCTTCAAAAAGGGTTCCGAAGTATTCATACCTTGAAATTAATCCAGGTATTCTGGGATAAAAAGTGCAAAAAAAATCTCCTCTCTCATCATCATCCATTTTGTATTGATTTCTTAGTACTGAATAAACATAAAGACTGATACTTTCTATAAGATCTTCAAAGCCTTTCTTTGTGTTTCTATTTTTTAACACAATTTTATGGAATAAATTGATTTCCATACATGTAAACTCCTTAACTTTTTTATTTTTCACAACTATAAAAAAAGTTGTAGTAGTATAAAAAGCAATATGTATGCCAACTTTTAGAGCTGTTATATTAGAGTAGAGGAGTTGTATTTACATTCATTTACAAACCGGTGCTTCGATACTATTTTGCAGAGCAAAATCACTCAGCAACCGGTAGTTTGTAAAGTCACCGTACCCCGAGTGATTGTGAATTTTTAGAAATATTTTTTTCACTGAAAATCATAGCAATAGTATCGAGGGGTAATTACAGTATCTTACTAAAAATCTTAATAAGTTTTTCTGTAATTTCATCCGTAGAGCCATTCCAGGTAAATCCAGCTGCTTTTTTATGTCCACCACCGCCAAATGTTTTTGCAACAGCACCAACATCTGCGAAGAGTCTGGATCTTAACCCTACTGAAATTTCTGATATACTTTCAAATCTAATTAAAATAATTACTTCAACATCTTTTATACCCTGAACCTGCTGATAAAAGAGATCTGAATCTCTGTTTTCTATTCCAAATTCAAAAAGATCTTCCTTTGTTTCAAATGTTAAAATAAGTTTTCCTTCCAGCTGGCTTGTCATTCGTGATAGCAATCTTCCTGCAAGTTGTTTTGATTTAAGTGTTCTTCCTCCATACATTTGGGCATAAGTATCTTTTGGGGAGGCTCCGCATTTTGTTAGTTTTGCTACAGAGTGAAATAATTCCTGGGATCCTGATTCCAGATGGCGAAAAAAACCAGTATCAGTTGCAATTCCAAATAGAATTAATTCAGCTTCATAAGAATTTGGCTCCATATGAAATGATTCTATAATTTTATGAATAAGAAAGGTTACAGATGGAGCTTCCGGTTCAATAAACTGGATGTCTCCAAAACTCATTCCAGAATCATGATGATCGATAACTGCTATATCCATACCGGTAATTTCATCTGCCAAATATCCAATACGATCTATTGTAGAGCAATCCAGGACTACTACAAGGGGATTGATATTTTTCCAACTCTGCGGAATGTGAGCCTGAAAGTGCTTTTCCTGATGTTCTATTTCCGATCTGTCAAATGGCCCTGGAGAAAGAAGGCATATACGTTTTCCCTGTCGTTTTAAAAAACTGCCTAAAGCAAGTTGAGAACTAAGGCAATCGCCATCAGGATTTTTATGCCCTATTAATATAAAACTCTCTCTTTCTTCGAGTATTTTTTTCAAATCCTTCGGTATATCAAATTTATTCATTATTCCA
>JAOZPU010000088.1:5370-12300 GCA_029932585.1 Spirochaetia bacterium
CAAATCAGATGGTTTTTGTAAAAAGAAACTATTTAGTTGTAATTTTTTCTATGTTATGTAATTAAAGTTTCAGCTTTAATGTCTCAACATTAAACTTTTCTGTCATATCTTCTGTTTCAGCAAGGTCTCCCCAGGAAGGATCATTCAAATCACTTTGTAAATAGATACGAATGTGATCAAAATCGGCACCTTTCCAAAAGACAGAAAAATAAGGATATGCTGAATCTTTTCCTGCGACAAGCTCAGCCTTAGGTGGTTCTCCTGTTTCTGATGCTGTTTTAAACCATCCCTTGGGTATATAAATTGCAGTCAATTCAAAGTTACTCTTCATATATACAATTCTGTAACCAAGATTATGGTCATAAACCTTTACTATTGGTAGAGTTTTTACATAAAAGTCTGATGGTTCTGAAAATGCAGCAGTTGTGGCTACAATCATTAAAATGGCAATTAAAAGTATTAGCTTTTTCAAGTTCTTGCTCCCTTTACTAATATTTTATCAGTATAGGCTCTTAAGCCCCTCAAAATCAAGCAAAAAAACAAATTTCCTTTATAAAAGAAATGAGTCAGGAAAGAGTGTCAATAAAGCTTCCTTTACAGAAGAGGCAAAAACAAAATTAATTTTACTTTTGACCTCTGTTGGAAGTTCTTCAATATCTTTCATGTTCTCTGCAGGAAGAAGAACTGTTGTCATTTTATTCCTATATGCTGCCAGAACTTTCTCTTTTACACCGCCGATCGCAAGAACTCTTCCAGTAAGAGTTATCTCCCCTGTCATTGCAGTATGTTCCAGTATAGGTTTTTTTGTAAGTGCAGACAGCATAGCAGAACTAAGCGATATTCCTGCAGATGGACCATCTTTTGGGATAGCTCCATGGGGCACATGAATATGAATATCAATCTCTTTTTGAAAATCTGCATCAATGCCGAATTCTTCATTATGGGCACGAATAAAAGATAAACCTATTTGAGCACTCTCTTTCATAACATCACCAAGGCTTCCTGTTAATATCAATTTGCCGGAACCTTTTAAAAGAGCAACTTCTACAGGAAGTAGCCTCCCTCCCATCTCTGTCCAGGCCAGACCATGAGCAAGACCAGGTTTTGGTATTCTGTATACAAGATCTCCATTAAATTTTTCATTCCCAATAAAGGAGTTAAGGTTTTTTGTAGAGATTGTAACTTTAAATTCTTTTTTCCCTTTATCCAATTCAGAATTAGTATAACCTTCAGTTACAGCCTTTCTTGCAATTTTTCGAATTACAGATCCAATTTCTCTTTCAAGGTTTCTTACACCAGATTCCATTGTGTAGTTTCGAATAATATCTAAAATTGCAGTTTTTTGAAATTTTATAGTAGCCCAGTCGAGGCCATTTTCTTTAATTTGTTTTGGAATAATAAAAGATGATGCAATTTTTTCTTTTTCTAAATCTGTATATCCCGGAGTTTCTATAACTTCCATTCTGTCTCTTAAGGGATGAGGTATTGAAGATACTGAATTTGCAGTAGTTATAAACATTACTTTTGAGAGATCGTAGGGGAGTTCCAGGTAATGGTCAACAAAAGTAGAATTTTGTTCCGGATCAAGTACTTCCAGGAGTGCTGAGGATGGATCTCCCTTAAAATCAGAATTCATTTTATCAATTTCATCCAGTAGAAATACCGGGTTTATTGTTCCTGCTTTTTTTAGCGATTGAAGAATCTTTCCTGGAAGGGCTCCTACATAAGTTTTACGATGGCCTCTAATTTCGGCTTCATCTCTTACACCACCCAGTGATATTCTAATAAACTCTCTGTTAAGAGCTCTTGCAACTGAACGTCCCAAAGATGTTTTACCGGTTCCTGGTGGGCCCACAAAGCATAGAATTGGTCCTTTCATTGATTCTTTAAGTTGATGCACTGCTATAAAATCTAAAACCCGTTCTTTAGGTTTTTTCATGTCAAAATGGTCTTCATTAAGAATTTGCTCTGCAAGATTTATATCATGATTGTCTTTACTTTGATTGCTCCATGGAAGATCAGCTATCCATTCCAGATAAGTTCTTAAAACTCCGGATTCCGGTGACATAGCCTGAAGTTTTTCCAGTCGTTTTAATTGTTTGTCTGATTTTTTGAAAACTTCTTCAGATGGTTTTTTTTGTTGTATTATTGCACGAAGTTGTTCTGTTTGACTTTGCTCACTTTCGTTCTTGCCTAATTCTTTATTTATCTGCCTAATCTGCTCATTTAAAAAATATTCCTTTTGATTTTTTTCAAGTTTTTTTTGAACTTTGGAATTGATTTTATTCTGAATAGAAAGAACTTCATTTTCAGCTTCAAGAATTATGGAAATAGTTTCCAGTCTTTCTTCTATGTTGTCTGTTTTTAATATTTCAATTTTTTTATCCGGCTTGATATTAATATTTGCACTTATTAAATCTGCAAGTTTTTCAGGGTACTCTGCATTTTTAATAGATTCTATAATATCTTTAGAGACTTTTTTTTGAAATTTAGTATATTTAAAAAAAGCCTGCTTTGAAGTAAGCATTAATGCAGTTAATGTAGAATTTGTTTCTCTATTTTCTGTTGGTAGATGAATACTGACATGCATTGACTCTTTTCTTTTGATAAACCGGAGTATTTCTCCTCTGTTTTGCCCCTCTGCAAGAATTCTAACTGTTCCATCCGGTAATTTTAACATTTGGAGTATTTTTGCTGTTACTCCAGAGGTATATATATCATTTTCAGTGGGGGATTCTGTATTTGTTTTTTGACAGGCAAGGAAAACAATTCTATCCTTAGACATAGCCTCTTCTATTGCTTTTATGGATGCCGGTCTGCCGGCAAAAAAAGGAACTACCATATGGGGAAAAACAACAAGCTCCCTTAGAGGAACCAGAGGGAGCTCCATTTTGTTTGTCTTTCCTGTGATATTTTTTAAATTCATGCAGATTTTTTGATCATGACAATTTCCGGTCGTGCAGATTCCTCAATTACTTTTTTAGTAATATGAACCTCTTTTTCACCTTCTATTGAAGGAATATCAAACATTATATCCAGCATTACATTTTCAACTATTGATCTTAATCCTCTTGCTCCTGTTTTCCTATCGACAGCTTGTTGAGCAATTGCATCAATAGCATTATCATCAAAAACCAAGTCTACATTATCAAGTTTAAGTGAACTTTGGTACTGCCGGATTATAGAATTTTTAGGTTCTGTAATAATTCTTTTTAGATCTGCAATTTTAAGCATTGAAAGGGTTACATTGATAGGAAGGCGCCCAATAAATTCGGGAATAAGTCCAAAATGTATAAGATCATCTGGATGCATATGGGAATAAAGTTCTACAATATCTTTATCAGCTGCAGACTTAACATCAGCTCCAAAACCCATGGGGTGGGAACTAATGCGTTCTTCAATAACTTTATCAAGCCCAACAAATGCTCCACCGCAAATAAACAGAATATTACTTGTATCAATTTTCAGCATATCCTGATTAGGGTGTTTCCGTCCTCCCTGAGGAGGAACAGAAGCTATTGTACCCTCTATAATTTTTAAAAGTGCCTGTTGAACACCTTCACCGGAAACATCCCGGGTAATGGAAACATTTTCACTCTTTCGGGCAATTTTATCAATTTCATCGATATATATTATACCCCGTTCAGCAGCTGCTATATTGTTACCAGCATCCTGAATAAGTTTAAGAAGAATATTTTCAACATCTTCACCTACGTATCCGGCTTCTGTAAGGGTTGTAGCATCTGCAATAGCAAATGGAACTTTAAGTTTTCTTGCAAGTGTTTTTGCAAGAAGGGTCTTACCTGTTCCTGTAGGTCCAGTAAGAAGTACATTTGCTTTTTCAATTTCTACATCGTCAGTAATTTTATCTTTTTGACTTATTCTTTTGTAGTGATTATAAACTGCCACAGACAGAACTTTTTTTGCTGCTGTCTGTCCAATTACATAATCATCAAGATAATTTTTAATTTCCATCGGTGTTGGCACTTCATCCATAAGTTCAGAAGTAACCATATCGTTTTCTTCATCAAGGATTCTTTTGCAGACATCTATACATTCATCACAGATAAAAACTCCAGGGCCGGCAATTAACCTTCTGGCAGTATCTGCATTTTTACCACAGAATGAACAAACTTTCATTCCTTCACCTTTATTTTTTGCCATCTTTTCCTCTTATTAATATATTATCGATAAGACCGTATTTCATAGCTTCATCAGCAGACATAAAATTATCACGTTCAAGATCGGATGCAATATCATCTTCTTTTTTGCCTGTATGCTGTGCAAAGTATTTTATTAAAAGCTGTTTTAGTCTGACTATCTCTTTTGCCTGTATGCCAATGTCTATTGCCTGACCCTGTGCGCCACCCCAGGGCTGGTGGATTAATATTCTTGCAGACGGGAGAGCCATTCTTTTTCCAGGTGCTCCACAGGCAAGCAAAATTGCACCCATAGATGAAGCCTGTCCCATTGCTATAGTCTGAACATCCGGCTTTATATATTGAATTGTATCGTAAACAGCAAGCCCTGCTGTAACACTGCCCCCTGGTGTATTTATATAAATACTAATATCTCTTTCAGGATCCTGTGATTCAAGAAAAAGTAGCTGAGCAACAACAAGATCTGCAGTAAGATCATTTATCTCACCATCAATAAAGATAATTCTGTCCTTTAAAAGGCGTGAATATATATCATATGATCTTTCCCCAATACCTGTTCTTTCCACAACCATTGGTACAAGTGTATTCATCTGTTCGTTCATAGTAATTCCTCTTGTATCAAGTTAAAAGTTATTTTCCAGTAAATCAAGATAATCCACTTTTTTCCCTTTAGCAATTGTATTATTACTTATAAGAAAATCAATGAATTTTTTATTCTTAACATCATTTTCAATGTGTGCTGTATAATTATTTTTCTCTATCAATTCTTTGAATTCTTCAAATTTCTGACCTGAATCTATGGCTTGAGTTTTAATTTCTTCTTCAACTTCCTCTTTAGAGGCTTCAATTTTTTCATCCTCTACAAGTTTTGCAATTAAAAGTTGAACTTTTAAAGATTTTGTAGAATTAGGCCGCCATTCTTCTAAAAGTGATTCTTTTGTTTTTCCCTGCATTTCCAAAATTTGCAGAAGCTGTTTTTCATCCATTCTTGACTGAACCATGAAGTTCTGCCAGGAATTATCCATTTCAGCTTTTAGCATTGATTCAGGTATTGGAATTTCAGAGTCCTCGATAATTTTATCCATAAGTCTTTCAAATTGAAGTTCTTTAAGTTTTTTATCTAAAGTCTCTTTCATCTTCTTTTTAACATCTGCCCTTAAATCTTTAAGAGTTTTATATTTTTCAGATATATCCTGCGCCAGTTCATCATCAAGTTCAGGAAGCTCATTAACTTTAATTGTCGTAACAGTTACTTTTACTTTAAACTTTTTACCCGCAAGGTCTGTATTATCAAAATCTTCAGGAAAGTCTTTATCGATAATCCTTTCTTCGTCTTTTTTCATTCCCAGAATATCATCATCAAGTTTGTATATATTGTATCCAGTACCAACTGTAAAGACGAAATCCTCTCTTGAGGTACCTTCAATATCTTTCCCGTTTTCATCCAGTTCAACATAGTTAATGGTAACAATATCGTCTTTTTCAATTTTGCCATCAGTTTTTTCAATAACGACAGCATTTTGTTCACGAAGTTTACCAATTTCTCTGTCTTCATCTTTCTTTAATACTTTTGCATCTGGAGATTCTATTTCAATTTCTTTATATGTTCCAACTTTCAAAGTTGGAAAAACATCATAAACAACTGAAAACTTATAATCTTCATCAAAATTTACCAGCTCTGATCCCTCCTGAAGAGCAGGTACAGAGTAGGGTAGTGGTTTTTCATCAATTTCATCAAAGATAGTTTTAAGGCTTTCTTCAACAATATTTATTGCTGCTTCTTCCCTTAATCCTTCACCATATTTTTGTTCCAAAATATGGGCAGGTGCTTTGCCCTTACGAAATCCTTTAATTTGTATTTTTTTGCTATAGTCATTTAACAGTTTTGTATATGCTTCTTTTGCAGATTCTTTTTTTATTGTTACTGTTAATTCGACTGAAGAATTTTCTTTTGCCTTTACTTCTTTATTGGCGATCATCTAATACCTCTTTTTGTAAACATGAGTAGTATGAAACACATACTATACTAAATTATTTTTATATCTTAAACCTTAAGCCAGGTGATATTCCCAAATTCTCTGTAATATACTACTGAAAATGCCTTTGGGCAATAAAAAAGCGATCTAGTAATTAGATCGCTCTTTAAAAAATTACATATTACAAAGAGCGAGAGAAGGGAATTGAACCCTCGACATCCACCTTGGCAAGGTGGAGCTCTACCGCTGAGCTACTCTCGCATTCATTAATCCACTTTTAAAATATGCGAGTGAAGGGACTTGAACCCTTACACCTTACGGCACTAGATCCTAAATCTAGCGTGTCTGCCAATTTCACCACACTCGCCTGCATAATAAGAAAAAATATGAGCCGTGAAGGAGTCGAACCTTCGACCCACAGATTAAGAGTCTGTTGCTCTACCAGCTGAGCTAACGGCCCTCTCATATTAATTCACTCTTTTCGTCTATTTGTTTTATTACAAACATTAAATAGACTTATACACCCAGTAGGATTCGAACCTACGACCTACGGATTCGAAGTCCGGCGCTCTATCCAGCTGAGCTATGGGTGCACGCTTTCCTAATTGTAAATATAGGAAGGGTGGATAACGGGGCTTGAACCCGCAACATCCAGAACCACAATCTGGTGCTCTACCAATTGAACTATATCCACCATGTCAGCGTCCAGCTAATATGTCGATTTTTTGGGTTTTTGTCAAGAGATTATAAGGAGTGTTTAATTTTCAAAACAGCTTTTTGCGATGTATTACATT
>JAOZPU010000252.1 GCA_029932585.1 Spirochaetia bacterium
TGCCGTATGCAACTTTAATATTTGAGAGATTGACCATGATATTGACCTCTAATTAGTACCAATTGGAATTGAGCCGATTTTATATTAAACAGTTATATGCTGTCAAACAGGATGGAGGCTCTAAAGGTTAAACTCCGATTTTCCAGATTCCTTTTTCTAAAAAGGTTTCAATTGTATGAAACAGCACCTTCCAATCCCAGGGCTAATATAATTTTAACAGAAATTTCCATCATAGTAGTGTCATCCAGTGCTCCTACATATTTTACCAATCTATTTTTGGGTACTGTATGGATATTATCTGTCTGAACAAAAGAATTTTCAGGAAGATTCCCCTTCTGATCTATATAAACTTCAGTTGGGTATCCCTTTCCCTTTGTTGTAATTTCAACTACAGCAACCTTATTTAGATGCCCGATTACATTTTGACGGGTTATAATGACAACAGGTCTTTTCCCTGATTTTCCCCCAAGATCGATAAACCAGATATCTCCACGGTTCATTGTTCATCCCATTGTTCTGCATCCATCCAGGCTTTATCTGCTATTGTGTAATCAGGTTCTTCCTCTTGAAGAGCACTTATCCATTGGTTTTCAAACTCTTCTATTGTTTTATGCTTAATCCAGTAGTTAATTGCTTCCCTGATAACTGCAGACCGGGTTTTATGTTGTTCCTTTGTTATTTTTTCAATAAAGGTAATTATGTTACTATCTAAACTTATCTGTAAATTTTTCATATAATAAATGTATGTTTTTTTGTATGTTTTTACAAGTGTTTTTAGATTGGTTTTGTTGTAGGGGGCAGCACTTGACCATTTATCTGGATGATAAAATCTATTTTATAATTATGCTGCAAAAAAAACGAGATAATATCACGTTCTTGGATATCTATAATGTTATATGCTTAGTGTCTGTGTTTTGAGCCGCTCAGAATACCTTTTCAGGGTAAACAGTCATAGTTTTGAAAACGGCTCTGTAATCTTTTTATTTGTGACAGCCACATTGGTTAACAATCTTATACAGCTAGCTGTAATCAGAAAGTATAACCTGTCCAGTGATTCCAGATGTGAGTTATTTACTACATCATAGAGGATCTGTGAAATCTTTTTATCCGGAATCAGTTGGAGTAGTATCTCTATGTTTTTTTTAAATTCAGTTCGGGGTTTTACCAGGACCTCTTCAATAACTATTGTCATTTGTGTAAGAATAGATTTTTCAATATTGCTCTGGTTTATATAGTCCTGGAGTGTTGCAATACCATCAGAACTTTGTTCCAGGAATATTCTGTAAATTGGATAGAACCATTTACCAATATTAAGAATACCAGCTATAGATAAAATTATTTCATCTCTAAGAAAAGGAGCTGTTTTCTTTTCAAGTTTTTCCAGAAGTATTTGGATTGATGTAATGTTATGAAAAATTTCAAGTGCGGCAGCCCCATGTATTACTAATCTTGCATTTGTTGTGGATTTTACAATTTCTTCAATTCTTAGAATACTGCTGCGATCATTAAGTCTTGCAAGTGAGACCATACATTTTCCGCTTAAGAAAAAATCCGTCGAATCTAACTGTTTTCGTAATATATCAATACCGGATTGCAAGCCTCGGATTCCAATTATATCTGCAGAAATATATGCTGTAGTGTTTGTATTATTTTTTACATCAGATATGAGTGCTTTGCTGATATTCTCATCTTCAGGGAGACGAGTAAGGGCACTTAATGCTTCTGCACGGATTGTAAATCTTGGAGATTTAAGATGATGAAGAAGTTCCTGAGTTGATAGAGCGGATTTAGATTTTGCTATTGCTTTGATAGTTTCTTTTTCCTGTTCTATTGTTTTTACTTTATCCAATCGGTTAAGCAGGTTTATGGCTTTTAGGTCTCTTGGAGACATTATAAGTGACATTGTATGCCGAACTGAAAAGGCTCCAAGGCTTTCCATTTTATTTACTTTAAAAAGAACTATTACAAAAAATATTGCTATAAGACCAAAATATAATCTGTATACTTCAATAGGATTAGGTGAATAATATTTTTGCAGGTTTACTAAAATTATTCCTCCAAGTAATGAACCTACTCCTCCAGCCAGCCCTTCTGACATCATATATATCACACCCAAACTATATCTCTGATCCTCTTTAATTGCTTTGAAAAAATAAACCTGAGCTGAATTCCGGGTTCCGAATACTCCCATATTGTGCAGGAAAAAGACTACTAATGCTAAACTCCATATTCCTGTACTACTATCAATTGATGGCGATATTAAGAGTGGTATAAGAGCAATTGATAAGGCTCCTGTAAAATAAAATAACAGGGGTTTCGCTCCAAGTCGATCTATAAGGAAACTATTTATCAAAGCCATTGAAATTGCTCCCATGCTTCCGGCCATAGTAAAGAAGACAATACTGCTGTCACTCTGATGGTATACTGTTTTCATGTAGACTATAAGGAAGGGTGCTACCATAGTTATAAGAACTGCGATAAGAATATTATTAAGCAAAAAGTTTTTAATAGTTTTTTCTTTTAAAGCATCCTTTAAAACTGTATATAAATTTTCTTTACTATTGCTAATTTCATTTTTGGATTCAGGCATTTTGAAAATAATTTTTGCTGAAAATATTCCAGAAATTATACCCACCAGAAAGAAAATTGTATAAATGTAACTAGGTGAGCTACCTCCTAATAAGAAAGCAATAGATATACTGACTGCCAGATTTCCTGTATGTTCAATAATTTGCAGTTTTCCCAGAAAGTTTCCTCTTAGTTTATTATTTGTAATTGAACCCAGAATGGGATTATAACCGGACATCGCAAAACCTCTGGATATATTAAACCCCAGAGTGCAAAAAATTAGAATTATCAGTATGGAGTTAGTGAAATGAAAGTAATTTAACAATGGAGCAGAAAGGAGAGGTATCATAAACATGTATCTGATTAACCAGAATATTCCCATTTGCTTAACTGTACCCATTCTTTTTGTCAAGAATCTGCCTAACAATATAAAAATTGTACCAAAATAGAAAAACGAGGATATTAATCCAATAAGGAAATTATCTGCTCCAAGCCTAAGTGCATAGAGAGTAATTATATTTCCGCTTACTGAATAATATGCAATTACGTTAAATATAGTAAATATATAAAAAGTGTTACGCCCTTTAGCCATTTCACCTGGGGAAAGTGATCTCTTTTTCATGTGGTATTACCCTGATATCCATTAAATTT
>JAOZPU010000089.1 GCA_029932585.1 Spirochaetia bacterium
TTTTTACAAGATCAAAAAAGGACTTTGGCTGTTTTCTTCCATTCATAATTGCACTCCTGAAGATAAGATAGTAAAAAAAAAGAAAAAAGAAAAATGAAAAAATAATAATTAATAATGAAAAATAAAGAAATAAAAGAACTATGGTTGCTTTTAAAGCAGCTATTAACTAAACTGTATTTATATGAAAAATATAATGGTTATTGATGATGATATGAATATACGTTCTGCTCTTTCAAGAGAATTACGTTTCCATGGATTTAATATTATTCCTGCAGAAACAGGTCAAATGGCACTTAATAAACTGGAAACCCAACCAGTAGATCTTGTTATGGTAGATATGAGAATGCCTGTTATGGGTGGTATTGAATTTATAAGAAAAGTTGTAGTAGAGCATCCACAAATTCAAATTATTATTCTCTCTGGTACTATAACAAAAGAGGTCATTGCTTCTATAGCCCCTTATCGGGATAATATTTTAGATGTAATTGCTAAACCATGGGATCAGGATTCTCTTATAGAACTAATTAAAGCTGCAACCTCTTAATATCAGCATATATTTTATCCAATAACTCCTTTGATATTGTGTATACTGGATGTTTTTCAGGCATACTTTCGCTCCACCAGAATAGTTCAACAATGTCCCTTAGCTTTTTTGCTGCCAATACAGAATAAGTTTCATCTGATTCAATTTTTTCACATTTTTCGTAAAAATCTTCCGGTAATAAACATAGTTTAAGAACCATTTTAAACAAATTGTTAACCATATCTTTGGAATTTAGTTTTTGTCCATTTTTTTTAAAACTCTCTATGCGACTTAGATATTCCTTCCTGTTTGTCTGGAATAATAAATAGTTATAAAGATATATAAATGGAAGATTAATATTTAATGGTTCAGTGCTAGAAGAATTACTAAGTTCTTTATATACATCATCATAATAAAGTGAAAACATATCGGACATAATTGAATAGACATCTGTTTTGTAAAAATTAGTAACCGGAATATCTTCACATAATTTAAATAAATTATCCAACCCAATTGTATTTATGGCTTCTGTTAAATTAAACCTCGAATTGGTTTTAAAATAATCAGCATAAACTATTCTTGTTACTCTAAAAAATACAAAGGCATTGTCTGAAAAAAGTTTTAATAGTTCATCAGTTAATTTTACTTCATTTTTATATTTACTTAATTTACTAATTTCATAATTGCTTATTCCGAATAATTTCCCTGAATTAATCAATTTCCATAGATCCGGATCCTCTACACTCTGTTTTATATCAATAAGTTCTCTAATTCTGTTTAGTAATATTGTGTCATCCCAGGGCTTTGGAAAAAATGATAATGCTGCACAGGAAAATAAAGACTTTAAAATAGATTCCTTTTCCACATAACCACTTAGCATAATTCGTATAATTCCAGGGTACATATCTCTTACAAATGACAGAAGTTCAAAACCACTTTCATCGGGCATTTTATAATCACTTATAATCATATCCACCCTTTTTACAGCAAGAGTCTCTTTTGCCTCCCGGGGAGAGGGAACTACAATAATTTCATAAGGGTATTCAAAAAGAGTTCTTCTAAGAGATTTTAGAATACTTATTTCATCATCTACAAGAAGTATAACTGCTTCATCCATCTACAGGGCTCCTTTACTGTCATCAATAATTGGTAGTTTGAATGTAAATACAGCTCCACCATTCTCATCATTTTGAGCAAATAATTCACCTTCATGCTTCTTTACAATAATATCATAAGAGATATTAAGGCCCAGACCAGTTCCTTCTCCTACTGGTTTAGTTGTAAAAAAAGGTTCAAAAATATTAGCAATAACATTGTCAGGAATACCCGGGCCGGAGTCCTTAATTTCACAGCATATATTGTTTCCTTCTTTATATGTTTTTACTAAGATCAAGCCCTTCCCTGGTTTATCAGCTTCCTTTATTGCCTGGGCAGCATTAATAAGAAGGTTTAATATTACCTGATTAATTTCACTGCTGTTACACATAGTTTTTGGAATATCTCCATATTCTACTTCAACATCCGCATAATATTTTATTTCATTTCTGGCAATAATTAAGGTTGTTTTTATAGCCTCATTTAAATTATAGATAACTACCGATTTAAGTTGATCAACTCTTGAAAAGTTCCTTAAACTGTTTACAATATTTATTACCCTGTCAAAACCATCGTAAGACTCTTTAAGCAGTTCATCCATATCTTCCATAATAAATTGAATTTTATTATCTGTAAAAACACTGTTTAAATAATTTTGATCTATATTATTATTTCCCAGGAGGGTGTTTACCATTGTCTGCATGTTTTCCTTATACTTCCCCATTGTTCTAAAATTACTGTATACAAAGCCAATAGGATTATTTATCTCATGAGCTACACCAGCAGCAAGACGTCCAATAGAAGCCAGCTTTTCTTCCTGAATAAGAGAGGCCTGAGTATTAACAAGATCAGTATTTAATTTTTTTAGATTTTCTTCGGCATATACTTTATCGGATATATCCTCTTTAATTGCTATATAACCTGTTATATTGCCATCACTATCTTTTATGGGGCTAAGAACCGCCAGTTCCCAAACTAAAGAACCATCTTTACATTTATTTTGGAAAGTACCTTTCCATAGTTCTCCTTTTGTCAACGTATCCCATAGATCTTTATAAAAAGATGCATCCTGATATCCGGATTTTAATATTCTGGGATTTTGTCCAATAGCCTCTTTATAGGTATAACCTGATGTTTTAGTAAACATGGGGTTAACATAGTTTATTTTTCCATCTAAATCTGTAATAACAATTGTAGAAGGATTTTGCTCAATTGCCTGTCTATATATTCTTATTTTTCTTTCCCTGTTTAGTTTAGCTATGGCCATTGCTATAATATCACCGATAATATTAAAATTTGAAACATCATCAAAATTATATTTAACCTTACGTTCAAGAAGAATAGCTATTACTCCAAGCTGCTTTTTTTGAGCCATAATGGGTATAACCAGGAAACCATAGGTTTGGATAGATTTTAGAAATCCAATGGAAGCTGCACTCAAATTAAGACCAGAATAATTTTTTGCATCAAGATAGTATGCTTTATCAAGCGTTCTTACATCCTTAAGAATATATCTATTAGGGGCAGGGATGGGGATTTCATCTTTAGATGTCCAAACTACCCTGTTAGCATCCAGAGCCCCCCCCTTCTCCTGCCAGAGTATAATCTGGCAGTGGGATGAATTAAAATAAGGGCCAATAAATCTAAGTAGATCACGTAACATGGAACTAATTTTTTGATTGGAAATTTTAATTATACGCTGTAAAATTGTGTTGAGCATTTCTCGTAATTGAAGTTGGTTATTTAGATTTTTCTCAAAAGTAAAACGCTGCAGGGCAAGGGAAAGCTGCTGAGTTATTGCAGAAAATGTATTAATATCATCAACAGAAAAGGGAAAGCTTTCTACAGAATTATCAATTTTTAAATAAAGTTCTATCATATCACCTGTTTTATATTTTTTAGATAGAGATTCACTTAAAACCCATTTGCTCTCTTCAAAATTTTCAGATTCATAAACTCTATGTTGATAAGCAATTCTGGTACTTATATTTTCAGACATATTGAAGGCCTTTGGAACCAGGGGAAGTGCATTTATAATAAGCTCTTCTACACTGGAAAATTTATTTACAAGTTGAGATATTTTAAAAAATGTATCCAGTTCCCGAACCTGATCTAAAAGCTGTAATTTAGATATTTCAAGTTTTTTTTCACTTTCTAATTTTTTTTGCTCAATCTGCATTCGTTTAACAGCAATACTTATAAGAACCTTTAAGGTTTGTATACGAAATGGTTTAAACAGCAGGCCGTATGGTTCTGATTCTTCAATTTTTGAAATGGTTTGATCATCGATACCACCTGTAACAAAAATAACAGGAATATAATAAGAATGTGTAAATACTTTAGCCAGTTCAATTCCGGAATATTTATCTTCCAGAGATATATCCAGTAATATCAAGTTAGGTTTTGTTTCCTCTACACGGACTAAAGCCTGTTCTGCTGTTAAGCAGTAAGTGATATCATTAAAACCATACTTCTCCAAACCTGTTTTAATAAAATTGACTGTAATAATTTCATCTTCTACTATTAAAATCGAGATATCACTATTCATTTGTACCCCCTGGAAGAATAAAACTAAACTTAGCTCCACTCTTCTCAAGATTTTCAAACCAAATTTTCCCCTGATGTTTTTGTACAATTATGTCGTAACATAAACTTAGTCCAAGACCAGTTCCTTTTCCTACTTCTTTAGTTGTAAAAAAAGGGTCAAATATCTTATTGGCTACAGAAGGGTCTATACCCGGTCCACTATCACTAACACTAAATGTAACCAGATTATTTTCCAATGAAGTTGTAATTTTAATCTCTCCCCTTTCTTTTGACTCAAGCATTTCTATTGCGTTTGCAGCATTAACAATTAAGTTAAGCAAAACCTGATTAATAGAATCTCCATTACAAAAAACCATGGGTATTTCACCTAGTTCAAGTTTTATATCCGCAATATATTTGTACTGCAATTTTGCTATATTAAGGGTATCAAGAATGGCCTGATTTAGATCAAAATCTGCTTTAACATCCTCATCTCCCATCCTTGCAAAACGTTTTAAACTTTCGGTTATTCTGGCTATACGGTTAAGTCCATCTTCATTCTCGTCAATAACATCTTTTACATCGGAAAGTATAAAATCTACTTTATCTGCATTTTTAATTTCTTTTAAAGAGAAGCTGTTACTTATCTTTTGAAAAATATCCGTCAGCATTTCCAGATATTTTTTTAATGACCGGGAATTACTCTTTATAAAACCGAGAGGATTGTTAATTTCATGGGCAACGCCTGCTGCAAGCTCTCCAATTGTTGCCATTTTTTCCTGCTGAGCCATAGTATTGTAGGCATCCTGAAGTTTTTGATTAGCTTCTGCCATTTCTATATTTAATTTTGCTGTATCTAAATTTAACTGAATAAAGTCTGAAATATCATTAATAAATCCATATATTTCCTGTTCTCCATTATCGTTTTTTTGTATATAGCCAAACTCATGGCCTGTAATTAACCTCCCATCTTTATTTAACAGTCTTATTTCAATATCAAAACTTGACTGTTCTGAATTTAGAATTGAATCAAGATCATCTTTATCATCAGGATTAGCATAAAACTGTATTGAATTTATTCCTTCTAAAATATTTTTTGAAGTTATTCCTAAAAGCTTTTGACCAAAAGGATTAAGATAAAGAATTGTTCCATCTTTTTTAGTAACAAAAAACAAAATTTTACTATCATTTATTAACCTGGTAAAACCTCCGCTATAATTCATGATTACTCCTTTGGTTAGATGAAGTTAAAAAAATCTGTAAATCCAAGTAACTCCAAAACACTCATAACCTTTGGCTGCATATTTTTAATAAATAATTGCATATTTCTTTTTTTACTATTTACCAGTATTGTTGTAAACGCTCCTATTCCTGTTGAAGAGACATAGTAAAGTTCTGACATTTCAAGAATTAGATCACAGCCTGTAGGTGATGCATCTATGAGTTGAGTCATATAATTTAAAAAATTAATTGAATTTGCTGTTTCCAAACGCCCTTTTACATTTACTTTAATTTCATTGTTGCTGCCTGTATCTGTATTTAAAAATAATCCATCGTATTCTATTGTTTCACCAATATTTTCTGCCATTAGTTAATCCTTACAGACAAAAGGGTTATATCATCATAAAAAACGCCTTCTGTGCTTATCTTTCTGAAAGCTTCTATTATTTCTTTTGGGCTCGATCCCCTTTCTGTTTCTTGTAATAACAGTTTCCCTGTTTGTTCTTTAGTTAGATTTCCCTTATTCTCACCAACTTCTATAAGGCCATCGGTAAACATATAAACATTGTCATCTTTTTTGATAGTGAAAGACTTATTTTTATAATCAGGTTCTTCTGTAATATTTAAACAGAGCCCTTCGTCATGTATAGGATGTACTTTTGATCCACGTATAAGATAGAAATGTGATTGCCCTGCATTGGAAAAAGTAATTTTTTTCTCTTTAGGATTTATTACCAAAGCTACAAAGGTAATTAGCATATCCGGAAACTGACTTAATTCCTGGGATATTCTTTTATTTAGCCATTTTAGAAAATCTGCCGGAGAAATTCCTGTATCCTGATTTTTTCGAACGTATTCACTGTAGATAATTGTCTTTAGTATAGTAGTTATAAAAGCAGCTTTAAGACCATGGCCCGCAACGTCTCCAAGAAGAACCAGATAGTTTCCATTTGGAAGGGATATTATATCGTAATAATCACCACCGCAGTAAAGCATAGGCAGGGGCTGATATTCCACTTTAACAGTAATTGTTTTTGACTCAGGTATCTCCCTTTTAAGAATTTTTTTCTGAAGTTCTCCACCCCATTTTAGTTCCTCTTCCAGCATTTTTATATACTTGCCCTTCTCCTCTTTTAACATAGAAAGCTCATATGCTTTTCCTATTTCTGTTAAAAGATACTTTTCATCCCAGGGTTTTAAAATATAAGCAAAAATACCAGCCTTAACAGCCTTCATTATCTCATCAATTTCTGAATATCCTGTAAGCAAAATGGTTATTATATCCGGATATTTTGCCTGAATTTTTAGAAGCAGATCACTGCCCAGCATTTCGGGCATTCTAAGGTCGGAAATAACAAGAAAAACTTCTTTTTCCAGCTTCAGAGTTTCCAAAGCCTCTATAGGATTAGTAAATTTTATAATTTCAATTTTTTTTTCATTACACCAGTCATATAATTCACGTTTTAAGGAATTAAGAATACTGGCCTCATCATCTACAAGCATAATTTTTTTCATATCTATCAGGCTCCTGGTAAAATTAAAATCTCTTTTTATCTTCAATTCTTTTAAATTTGATAGTTACTGTTGTTCCATTGTCTCTATTGATTTCCACAGTACCATCCAACTGGCCCGTTGCCAGCATATATACAAGGCTGAACCCTGTAGTATCAGAATTTTCAGGATCTACATTTTCAGGAATACCTACACCATCATCTTTTACTACTAAAGTTAGTTCTTCAGATTCATCTATAGTTAAATAAACAGAGATTAAACCTTTACCTTCCGGATACGCATGCCTCATGGAATTAGAGATTAGTTCGTTAACAATTAAAGCACAGGGTTGTGCAAGGTCCAGTCCAAAGTCCGGTATTTCTGCTTCAACTTTTAAATCAATATTACCGCTTATAACCATAAAGGAATCACAAAGGGTATTAAAGATATGCCGGGTAACATTTCCAAATTTTATTGCTATAAATGATCGTTCCTGGTAAATATCATTATGGATTGCAGAAATAGCTCCTACCCGGGATTGAGCCATTCTTAGTACATTTTTTTCTCCGTCCAGAACTGCCCTATCTACCTGCATATTAAGGAGACTTATCATAATCTGCATATTATTATTTACTCTATGATAAATTTCCTGGAGGAGAAGCTCTTTTTCCTTTAAGTCATCTTCTATCTGTTTTTTATCTTTAACACTTTGAGTTATATCAATCATCATGGTAATAAGGCCATTCACATTACCCTCAGAATCCTTGTAACGTGCAAAACTTGATGTTACATAGAAAATTTCTCCACTTTTTTTTCTATTTTTAAAGTTCTTCTCCTTTAAATCTCCCTTTAAACAATCTTTTAAAATTAATTTATGTTCCTCTTGTGTAATATCTTCCCCACCAATGGTTTCAAGACGTTTACCAATTATTTCATCTGAATTATATTCTGTTAATTCTGTAAATGCAGGGTTAACATAATTAATAATTCCAGCATTATCCATTAAAACTACAGGGATAGGACTCTGCTCTATAACAGTAGATAATTTTTTAATCTCATCCTGAGCCTTTCTTTTTTCCAGCTTTATATCTTTATTTTCAAGTGCTGTTTTTACCGCAAGTCCCAAACGGCTCATTTTATCTTTAAGAACATAATCTACAGCTCCCGTTCTCATACAGGTTACAGCTGTTTCTTCATTTATTGAGCCGGTAACAAGAATAACAGGTGTATCTGGTGAATGTATTAGTACATATTTTAAGGCAGACATTCCATTATAGGTGGGGAGACTATAATCTGTTAGAATAAGATCCGGTTTAAAAGATTTTAGTTCGTTAATAAAATCTGGTTCATTTTCAACCCACTTAAAACTACAATCTGGAAAAGTGGACTTAACTTCATCCATAACCAGTTCTGCATCTGTTTCAACATCTTCCAGTATTAGAAATTTAGGAGCTTTACTCATTTAAATATCCTTATACCTTTTTATACTTTAATTATTATAAAATAATATCTAAAAAGCAAATTTATATGGATTATTTTTTAGAAATTTTTAAAGTAAAAAAGAAAGAAGACCCCTTACCTGGTTTCGAATTTGCCCACACTAATCCACCATGACTCTCCACTATCCTTTTGACTATAGCGAGGCCAACTCCGGTCCCTTCTATTTTACTATTTGAAGTAACCCTTTTAAATATTTGAAATACATCTTTAGAAAATTTACTGTCAAACCCACATCCATTATCTTTTATGTAGTAAGCACCTTCATTTTCTTCAGAATAACCAATACTTATTAAAGCTTTATTACCTTTGTTACTAAATTTTATTGCATTATCCAGTAGGTTTATCATTACCTGTTTAATCATCGAGTAATTCCCAAATGCTTTTGGCAGAGATAAAATTTTCAGTTTAATTTCTTTCTCTTTTAATACTTTTTCATAATCTGAATACAATGTTTCCATTAGCTGATTCATATCAATTTCACTTTTACTTAAATTAGATGATCCAACCTTTGAATAAGCCAGAAGATCTGTAATTAGATTCTGCATTTTTACTGTATTTTCTGATATTACATTTATTAGGCGAATACTTTCAGGATCTGCTGATTTAGCAATATGTTTTTGAAGTTTAGATGAGAACCCTAAAACAGCACGTAAAGGACTTCTCAAATCGTGGGAAACTGTGTGGGAAAATGCTTCAAGATCTTTATTGGATCTTTCAAGACTTGAATTCAGGTTTAAAAGTTCAGCACGAGCTTCTTTCATATCTTCCAGAAGATAAAGAGTTGCCTGCTGGGATTTTGCAAGTTTTACATTACTTTCCTCCAAACTTAATGTACGTTTTTCAACTAGTTCTTCAAGATTTTTCCTGTAATTTGCAAGTTCAAGTTCCAGTTTTTTACGATTAAGAATTTCTTCTGTAAGTTTCCGGTAGGATTCTGATAATCGTTTCGTCATTTGTTCAAATTCCATACCTAAATCAGATAATTCATTCTGTCCCGGTTTATAACCGAAATCCAGTATCTTATAGAAACTGAAATTATTAGGATCAAATGATTTTACAAAATAAAGAAGACTCTCAAGAGGGGGAATTATCTTTTTCCGAATAATAAATGCATTTATTATGGAAAAAATAATTACTATGCCCCCATAAATAGAAAACATTATAAGATTATTTTTTTGCAATTTTATTTTTTTAATCCCTTCTAACAAATAAATAGCTTTTATCTCCCGGAGTATTTTTCTTTCCTTAAGCTGTATATTGGTATTTAATCTCATAGCCAAATCACTTTTTGTATTGGCAGTATCTTTCTTCAATATCCCTGACTGTAACTTTGTGAAGCTGTGACCCAGATCTATAAAGTCATCCAGAAGAGGAATAAAGTCATTGCTGGTTTGCTCAAATAAAGAAAGGATATTATGGTGCAAAATTAACCACTGCTCTGCAATCCTGGGATACTGATAAAGAATATACTCGTCCGTAAGAGAGCAAATATTACTGGTTTCTATAATAATTTTATTGATCAGAATTTGACTTTCAGTTATTTGTTTATCCCTATAATAGTTGTCTATATTTATAATTATGAGGACCACTACCAACAAAATTGGAATAATTAAACTTATAGAAAAATGTTTCTTAATTGTCATCTTCCACTCTTGTTATTATTGTAACGGCTCCGGAATCTACTGCTCTTAATGGATCAGGAAATATAAAATTCAGGTAGTTGGGTATAGGAGCCTCTTCTACGTATCCATTTCGAATAACCCAACGAGCCTGTTCCTCCATGTCCAGAAGCAGGTTCTGATCCAGAGTAAGACCAAAATTCATATTATTAAATATTCTCTTGATTAAAGATTCACTTACTCCATTAATCTCTGAGTGAAAATGAATAGCTTGCTCAGGCTCTTTTTTGATAAACTCCTCGGCTGTAATGATAGTTCTCAAAAAGGCCTCTATTATGTCCTCGTTCTCAGTAGCATATTTTTTTCCTGCAACTATTACCCAGGAGGTTGGAACAATATCATTTGCAGGAAATCTGACTGCATTCTCTCCCAATGCCAGTTCTGCCTCTGCAGTAAAAGGAAACCAGCTAAACATGGCATCTATACGACCTTCTTTAATGGCCTCCAGGGAATCCGGTGCATTCATATCAACTATATCCATATCCTCAGAATTGAGTCCATTGTAAAGCAGCCATGAATCCATATAGAACTGACCCGACGATCCCAGCAGAACAGCAACCCTCTTGCCCTTTAGATCTTCTACAGAATTGATGCCACTGTCTCTACGGGCAACTAACCGATCATTTTTTTGAAAATGATCAATCTTGCCCAGTATGTAAAAATCATTCCTTTCAAAACTCTTATATACTACAGGAGTTGTCATGACGGCAGCTATATCTAACTTTCCATTTAACAGCTGCTCAAAGGAAGTCTTTCCGTCAGGATTAAGGGTTAAAGACACATCGAGTCCCTGCTCTCTGAATAAATGTTTACTAAATGCTACATGTGCAGGAGCTTCCATAATAGCCGGGACGCTGCCATAACGGACTTTAATAAGAGACAAAGGTTCTGAAACTGCCACATTTTGATTATTTATAAAAAGAATTACTACTGCAGTTATAATTAGAATTAGAAAAATAAGTCCAATAATTTGTTTTAAACTTAATAACCTTTTATTATCCATAACTACCCTCTTAACAACTATACTAAATGATAGTTTATCAAAACCCTAAATGCAAGAAAATCTGTTTAGAAGTTAGTAATAATGAGTTTCTACCAAATTAGTTCAAATAAATCATGTATTATACATTATACTTTACAATTATACCTATTTTTATAAAGTATACATTACAATTTGTATATTTAAGCAAAGGAAGATATCTAATGGAATCAAATATAACCTTCTGGAACCCCTGGTGGTTGGATAAAAACTATAATTTCGAAATAAAAGAACGAGTCTTATACCCCTTACTGGAAAAATATATATGATTCCTTTGAAGATGTTAAATTTATTGTTAGCGGTTCAAAATCTCATATACTTAAAAGACAATCTACACTATTAACGGGTAGAATTTTGGAGTTTGAAATCTATCCTTTAAGCTTTTTAGAATACCTCAATTTTAATGGATATGATTATGTAAGCAAGCTAGGATCAATTGCCAATGAAACCAGAATTCCAGCAATGATAAAAGAGTACATGCAATATGGAGCTTTTCCAGAAGTAGTTTTAGAAAAAGATACGCAAATGAAAATTCTTCTTGCTAAGGAACATTATAATAATATAAAAAATAAAGATATAATTACATATTTTAATCTACGTGATGCCAAAAAATTTGACAGATTATCTTTATTTCTAATTTCAAATATTGCAAAACTGTACAGTGCAACTAAAATAGCCAAACTTGTTGGACTTAGTACACAAATAGTCAATGATTACATAGATTATGCAGAAATGATGTATCTGTTTTTACCATTAAATCATTTTAACTATTCAGTAAAAGGACAAGTAACCAGGCCCAGAAAAATATATAGCATAGATACAGGTCTTGTAAATTCTTCTGCCTTTCAATTTTCTGAAAATCTAGGGAGATATCTTGAAAATATAGTTTTTCTTGAGTTAAAAAGAAAAAAAACTAAAAATTATGAATTGTACTATTATTCAGATAAAAAGGAATGTGATTTTATTGTCAAAGAGGGTTTAGAAATTATTAAGGTAATACAGGTTTCTGTTGATATTACTGAAGATAACAGAAAACGAGAGATTGGAGGACTTTTGGAAGCTATGAATAAATTTAATTTAAACTATGGGCTAATTATTACAATGTATCAAAATGAAACCATAGATAAAAATAATAAAACAATAGAATTAAAATCTCTAACAAACTGGATTAAAGAATAAAG
>JAOZPU010000253.1 GCA_029932585.1 Spirochaetia bacterium
AGGCAAGGTAATCCAGAAAAAAGAGTGGCTTTGCTCCATGACAGAGAATATCGTTAACACACATGGCAACACAGTCAATTCCTACTGTATCGTAAATTCCCAGTTCGAAGGCAATTTTAAGTTTGGTTCCAACTCCATCAGTTCCGGAAACCAGTACCGGCTCCCTGTAGTTTTTCAGCTCGTAAAGGGATGCAAAGCCTCCCAGAGAGGAAAGTACCCCGGGGGTAGCAGTTTTTTTTGCATATTCCTTTATGGACGAAACAGTCCTGTAGCCTTCCTCTTTGTCTACACCCGCACTTTTATAATCTATCACTGATGGTCCCCCATAACCTCTTTGCCCCGTCCAATCTGGGCTGCAACAGGATAAACTCCTGTAAAACATCCCATACAGAAAGACTCCTGCCCTCCAAGGGATGCAACAAGACCCTCTCTGCTTATATAACCAAGACTGTCAGCACCAATAATTTTATTCATATCTTCAATACTTCCTTCATTTCCAAGCAGCTCAGTCCGGTAAGGTGTATCAATCCCAAAATAACAGGGGTATGCAACAGGAGGTGAAGCAACCCGAAGATGGACCTCGGAAGCACCTGCCTCACGATACATTTCAACCAGTTTTCGACTTGTCGTTCCCCGGACAACTGAATCATCAATAAGAACAACTCTCTTACCCTTAACACTATTTTTCATTACGTTAAGTTTTACATTAACAGCCCTCTCTCTCATATCCTGAGAGGGGGTTATAAAAGTTCTTCCAACATATTTATTTTTTATCAGTGTCATCTCATAAGGAATACCCGATTTTTTAGAATAACCTACAGCCGCAGGAATTCCTGAATCCGGAACTCCTGTTACAATATCAGCTTCAACAGGGCTTTCATCATAGAGGATTTCTCCTGACCTGCTGCGCATTTCATATACATCAATCTCATCAATTATAGAATCGGGTCTGGCAAAATAGATATATTCAAAAGAACAGGTCTGACAGGAAGTTCTCTCCATATTGTTTACACTATGCAGTCCATCTTTATCTGCAATAACAATCTCTCCGGGCTTAACATCCCTCACAAATTCAGCTCCTACAGTATCCAGGGCACAGCTTTCAGATGAAAAAATCCAGGCATCATTCAGCTTTCCTATACAAAGAGGACGAATTCCGTTTCTGTCTCTTGCTCCTACCATACAGTCATTGGAAAGAATAATAATTGCGTAGGATCCCTGAATAGTATTAGCAGCATCACTTACCGCTTCGGAAAGACCCTTCTTATAGGCTCTGGCAATCAAATTCAGTATTACTTCAGAATCTGAAGATGTCTGGAATAATCGTCCCGTATCCTCCAGAAGATCCCGAAGAACATCTGCGTTTACAATATTTCCATTATGACTAATACTTAACGGACCAAGTTTTGTTC
Source organism: Spirochaetia bacterium (assembly GCA_029932585.1). GTDB lineage: Bacteria > Spirochaetota > Spirochaetia > B11-G9 > B11-G9 > JAJRQE01. The sequence continues at coordinate 1,413 of JAOZPU010000253.1, forward strand.
CGGCATCAAGAGGCTGAGCATTTTTTATGTCGCTGTTTCCGGTGGTGGAGTAGCGAACATGTCCTATTGCAGAAGAACCTTTCAGTTTATCAAGCTTCTCTCTGCTGAACACTTCCGAAACAAGACCCATCCCTTTCTGAACTTTAATCTCTTTCCCGTTATAGACAGCAATTCCTGCGCTCTCCTGTCCACGATGCTGAAGTGAATACAGCCCATAATAGGTGACTACTGAGGCATCAACAGGGGAATTGGAATAACATCCAAAGACTCCACACTCCTCTTTAAGCTTATCATCCATTACAGTATTACCTCATCTTTATTTTCTCCAATCAGTTTTTCTTTCATATCTATTCTGTATTGTTTCATCTTATTCTGAAGATCTCCATCCTGACTATACAAAAACTGAACAGCAAGAAGAGCAGCGTTTGTTGAATTATTGATTCCTACAGTTGCTACAGGAATACCCTTTGGCATCTGTACTATAGAAAGAAGTGAATCCATTCCATCCAGAGCCGCTTTTAAAGGAACCCCTATTACGGGAACAGTTGTAAGAGAGGCTATAACTCCAGGCAGATGAGCAGCGAGTCCTGCACCAGCTATAAAACAGCCTACACCATCTTCTTCCATTTTTGTAATTTGCTCTCTAAGGAGTTCCGGTACTCTGTGAGCAGAAATAATATGAGCGCTCCAGGATACATCAAACTCATCCAGAATCTTTCCTGCAGCCCTCATTACATCCTTATCAGAACTGCTTCCCATTATAATTCCAACTTGCATATTGTCCCCTTTTAAAAATTAATAAAAAAGCCGTCATCAGACTACCAGAGGTAATCCGATGACGGCTTTGCTGCATAATAATCACACGTATTATTATAAATTGAGACCTCACCTGATTTACCCATAGTAGAAGGATTTAAGGTCCCTCCGTAGAAACTGCCGGTCCATATTACCAGCATTATATGAATAAAATATTTTACAAAAAATAGTTAACTCCGGACTCAAAGATCTTCTGATCCTTGTTTCCCGGAACGTTTATACCTATATAATCTCCCGCTCTTTCAGAATGTCCCATCTTACCCATAATCCTGCCGTCAGGACTTGTTATCCCCTCAACAGCATAATCCGATCCATTAGGATTATCCGGATATTTCATGGTAACCAGGCCATTCATATCAACATACTGACTGCTTATCTGCCCACTTCGAAACAGCCCTTCAATCTCATTATCAGATCCAATAAACCGTCCCTCTCCATGAGAAACCGGAACCGTATGAATCATTCCTGAATTAAGAAAAGAATACCATGGAGAGAGAGTAGACACAACTCTTGTTCTAACCATTCTGGATACATGGCGGCCAATTTTATTAAAAGTTAATGTAGGAGCTTTGGCTGTCATATCTCTTATTTCTCCATAAGGAAGAAGACCCAGTTTTAATAGCGCCTGAAACCCATTACAAATTCCAAGGGCAAGACCATCCCTCTCGTTTAAAAGATCCATCAGCGCATCTGCTATTTTGTTATTCCTAAAAACAGAAGCAATAAATTTTCCGGAACCGTCGGGCTCATCTCCTGCACTAAAACCACCAGGAAACATTACTATCTGTGAGTTATTAATAGATTCTGCAAGTCTGGTCAGAGATTCCTCAATTTCAGAAGCTTTCTGATTACGAAAAACAGGGCTGTCCACAAGAGCACCTGCCCTAAAAAAGGACCTGGATGAATCAATTTCACAATTTGTACCAGGAAAAACAGGAATACAGACCTTAGGTTTGGAACCCTTAAGAATTGTCGGTTTTT
>JAOZPU010000254.1:0-942 GCA_029932585.1 Spirochaetia bacterium
CATTTAAAAAATCCACATACTGCTGGTTAGTTATTTCAGTTTTACTCATCTGAAAGGGGGCTATGGATTTCCCATCTCCGGGAATTTTTGCAAACTCAATCTCTTTTGATCCATTGGCATAAACTGATGATAGTGTTACCATAATTAACACTAATGTTGCCAAAAATTGTTTATTAATAAACATACACTCTCCTATAAATCTAAATCTTTCAGAAACTATATTCAATTAAAAATATTTTAGGTTAAAGAGAGTGTAAAAGGTTTGTAAAGGTTGTGTAAAATCAATTAAATAAACCTATTTTTAATCTATCTTCAGGTAAGAATTTCACTATAATAATAATTGTGATAAAAGAGAGAAAAAAAATAGATTATCTTCGACTATTGTTAATCCTTATTGTATTTCTGGCAATAGTCCTTGGAATTCTTCAGATAAAATGGAACAAACAGTTTTTACAACTTAATGAGGACCAACATCGTTTAAATATTGAAAACAATGCATCTCAAATCATGGATTCTACCAGGATAGAGATAGATATTCTCTTTTCTATTTTATTTCTGACTAAAGATGAGATAGAAAAAAATGATTTTTCCAGATTTTCTCACGATTTAGACATTTGGAATAAAAATTCAACCTTTTCTGATCTTCTTGAATCTATCCACCTATTAAACATAAATAATAGTGACTCTTCATATAAAATGTCAGAATGGGATTCTATAAATAAAATATTTTCTCCAGTAATAATTCCGGATCAAATTAAAGAAATGGTTAAATCCTTCCTTGATAATGATCGTGAACAGTTCCAACAAATAGAAACAAAAATGAATTCTACAGGTCAATATATAAAAAAAATGGCACTATCAGATATCAAGACTATCACAAACACACAGGACAATTTTCAACTGCAGGACATTTTTATTTATCAACTTAATAAGGAGATCATC
>JAOZPU010000254.1:952-3209 GCA_029932585.1 Spirochaetia bacterium
CATCTACAATGAAATAATTCCATTTTTTATAGACAAATATCTAATGGGCTATCCTTTTTCTATTACAGAAAATAGTACAAATGAAGTACTCCTTGTAAAGGGAGATATTTTAAAGAGTCAAAAGCCAGAGTTTTCAATACAAATACAGGAAAGTCCAAATTATCAAAATATCAGTTCTTTAAATACGAATACTCGTTTTGAGAAAGAGCTTTCAAAAGATCTTTTTATAAGAATGTGGATATCCCTAATAAAAGAAAATCAGAGCAGTACTCAATTACAAAATAATAAATTCAATCTTAATATTTATTATCCGGGAGGGGATTTATCCAGTCAAAGCAAAGTTAAAGAGATAACAAATTTAGTCATAATAATTGGCTTTCTAATTCTTGTAACAATGACTCTATTTCTTCTTTACTTCCTTAATCAAAAAAGCCGACAATTTGTAATAAAAAAACAGAACTTTGTATCCTCTATGAGCCATGAATTACGTACACCAATTGCAGTCCTACAATCAGTTTCTGATACTCTATGCCGCAATATTATTAAAGATCCGGAGAGAATTGCAAAATATAACTCAATTATATCAAAACAGTCCAAACGCCTGTCAGAGAGTGTTGAAGGAATCCTTTTATATTCAGGCCTGGAAGATCAAATATTATCAACAATAAAAAAAAGACAAATTGACCTCTCTAAAGCAGTTTTAGAAATTGTTGAGACCATGAAAATATTGATAATAGAAAAACAGAGTAAACTGATTCTGAATATTGCCCCCGGTATTAAAGTTAACACTAATACTGAAGCTATTCGTCTAATCCTTGAAAATCTTATTTCAAATGCTATAAAACATGGTTTACCCTATAAAAAAGAAGGCAATAATACAGGAACAATTTCAATAAACTTAGGATTGGATATAGATAAGAGTTATGCTCTACTTTCTGTAATCGACAGGGGACCAGGGATTCCTGTATCGGAACAAAAAAAAATTTTTAATCCTTTCTTTCGCTGTAAACACAGTATTGAAAATCAGAGCCCGGGCAGTGGTCTTGGGCTTAATCTGGTAAAGAAAACGGTTGATCTAATTGAGGGCGATATTACCATTAAGAGTCCATTATCTAACGGAAAAACAGGAAGTAATTTTACAGTCAAAATACCATATAACAGAGAAAATAAATGAAAAAAATATTAGTAATTGAAGATGAACCAGGAATTCAGATGATTCTGGAAGATAACCTAAAAAATGAAGGTTTCGAAGTGTCTATTCAAGGTGATGGAATCTCCGGAGAAAAAATTGCATTAGAAACAACCTGGGATTTGATCCTATTAGATATTATGCTTCCAGGTAAAAATGGACTAGAAATCTGTCAAAATATTAGAAAGAATAAAATTGACACCCCAATTATTATGCTGACTGCACGAAGTTTAATTATGGATAAGGTAACAGGATTAAATCTTGGGGCTGATGATTATATATCTAAACCCTTTGATATTATGGAATTACTAGCTAGAATTAATGCTCTTTTAAGAAGAGAAAATTATAAATATGTTGAAAAGAGTTACAAGCCTGTAGTGTTTGGGAACTTCGTCCTAAATACTCAAATGGCAACCCTTAGTAAAGAGGAAAAAAGTATTAAACTAAGTACACGTGAATATCTGCTTTTACAATATTTGTTAGAAAATCCCAATAAGGTAATTCCCAGGAATGAATTACTCGATAAGGTTTGGGGTTATGATTCGATAGCAACCACCCGTACAGTAGATGTTCATGTGGGATGGCTGAGGAAAAAACTTGGAGAACAGAAAATACATAAGCACATTATTACTGTAAGGGGGTTAGGATATCGTTTCTCTCTGGAATAGGGGGTCTGTAAATTCACATCCCAGCCAAAATCAGTTTTTCAGATAATCCCAGGTTGTCAATCTCTTTTATAATATCACTCGTCTGCATATAAACAACTCTTATGTATGGTTACAAAACTTACAATCCATGTGGATACCAACATTATACCCCCTTTATTTTATAACAAATCTGAATAAATACTACCTAATCTAAATAGACTACAGTTGTATTAATTTTTATATCAGGATGAAGCTGATCTTTTACAGCACAATGATTCATGGACTTTACAATCGGTTTAATATATTTTTCAGGGAACTCTCTATTTACATATAGTGTTAGTTTTATTTCATCCAGAAAATTTTGTCTCCCTTTAAAGGAGATATTCAGCATAAGGTACATCCCTTCTATATTAAGTTCCCA
>JAOZPU010000255.1 GCA_029932585.1 Spirochaetia bacterium
TTATTGATTGTCAATGTTTTTTGCAGTTTTTTTTACAAAAAAAATAATTTTCCTTGCTATATTTCAAATTCCCATTGATAATTTAGGAAGCTATGACAAATAAGTATGAATATATAGTAAATACTTCTAAAGATTTTATTACACTTATTAATAAAGATTATATCTACGAACTGGTTAATCTTTCATATGAAAAAATGATTGGTAAACCCCAAAATAAAATATTAAATCACTCAGTAGCAGAAGTTTGGGGTGCAGATATATTCGAGTCAAAGCTAAAAAATTTCATTGATAAAGCTTTTAAAGGTGAAGAAGTTCACTATATTGATAATTTTAAATTTGGACTTGAAGTTAAGTATGTTCATGTCTCTTACTACCCATATAGAAATAATGATGTAGATATAACTCATGTACTTGTTTTTACCCATGATATTACTCAATTAGGGAAAATTGAATCTAAACTAATTAATTATGAATATAGAGACCCTCTTACTGGTCTGTTTAATAGAAAATCTATGGACATTATTCTTGAAATGGAATTGGAACAGGCAAAAAGATCTAAAACAGAAAACCTAAGATCTGTTCTTTTTATCGATATCTACAACCTAAAAGATATAAATCAGAAATTTGGATTTGAAATTGGAAGAATGCTCCTTGAAAACACCGGTCTGCGAATAAGAGAAACACTTAGAGACAGCGATTTTACTTTTTGTTTTATGGGTACAGAACTGGCTGTTATATTAACACATCTATCTAAAAAAACTGATGCAGCAAAAGTTGCTGCAAAACTTATAAATATAATAGAAGACCCTTATCACTATACTAAACACAATATAAAAGTAAAATGTAGAATTGGTATCTCAATTTTTCCTACAGATGGAGAAAATAAATCTGAATTAATAAAAAAAGCAGTCTCTGCGTCCAGAGAAGCAGATTCAAAAAATTTAAGTTATATGCTTTTTGATGAAGATTTACACAAAGAATCTATACGTAAACTGAATATGGAATCGGAACTGAGTGCCGCATTTAAGAATAAAGAATTTGTTCTCTATTTTCAGCCAATTGTAGATAAGGAGGGAATTATAAAAGGCGCCGAGGCTCTGATTAGATGGAATCAACCTAAAATGGGGATGATCTCTCCACTGGACTTTATTCCTCTTGCCGAAGATACCGGTTTAATTGAGGAAATAGGGAAATGGGTAATTTTTACAACCACCAGACAGCTTCAAAACTGGACAAAGGAATATAATATTTACGTATCTCTTAATCTATGTGCCCGTGAATTTGCAAATAAACAACTTAGCTCAATTGTAAAAAATGCATTGGAAAGTGCTGGGAACCTTGATCCTAAATTTCTAAAACTGGAAATTACAGAATCTGAAGGAATAAAAAATCCAAAAGAATTTATAAAACAAATTACTCAACTTAGAGCCATTGGAATTGAGATATTTATTGATGATTTTGGAACAGGGCAGTCTTCTTTAGAATATTTAAAATCTATTCCTGCAGATGTCCTGAAAATTGACCGCTCTTTTATTATTAATATAGAAAATGATACTGAAGATTTGAATTTTCTTAAAACAATTGTACAAATGATAAAGTCCAGAAATAAAAAAATAGTTGTAGAGGGTATTAACAGCAAAAAACAGGTTGAAATGCTTAGATCCATGGGATGTAACCTTTTTCAGGGATTTTATTTCTCAAAACCACTTCCTGCTGTCGAGTTTAGAAAACTACTGGAAAAAAGAGTTCCACTTCCCTGACAGCAGGGATATCAGAGAAGAATTACTTCTTAACTGTATTTTCTATTAATAATCCAGACAGACATTAAAATTACAAATTGAAGCGATAAGTTCTGAAGCCATGTTATTAAATCCGGCTCCATAAGATTATTGGCAACATAAAAATAGACAATCTTCAAAGCCCAAAAAATAAACACCACTAATGTTGCAATCATGAGAGTACTATTTTTTAAAGGAATAAAAAGACCACCTAATATAATTATACCGGAAACAAGTGCTCCAATAGATACAATTATATTTATAATACTATCATTACTACCCAGAATATCATTAAAGAAACGTGTCACCTGACTACCTGCGGAATCATAGTTAATTATTCCCTTTAATCCCATTAGTAAAAAAAATAAACCCACTGCAATCTGCAGAAGGAAAAAAGACCCTGTTCTTCGAGTACTGGCCATTGATATCTCCTTTGGAAAACTAATATTTTTATAAATATATCCTGAAAAATAGATTATAACCATAAGCAATTTGAATTTTTAGTTGATATTGATCATTTAATGGGATAATAATTGTTATAAACAAAGGCTGGTCGCAACTTCGTTGCTGCTCGACCATGAGTCGTACCGGAAGAGCGAAGCGATGAGGAACGATCACAGCAACCAAAGGAGAATTTTATAATGAAGAAAATAATACTAACAGTTTTATTGCCTCTGTTACTAATGGGCTGTATTTCCAGTGGTGTAACAGTGAAGGTAAACAAGGATGGAAGTGGAGAAATAATACAAACTTTTAAAATAAAAAGAGATTTTGTGGGCTTTCTTTCTATGTCTGAAGAACCTACCGATCCAAACCTGATAGATAGAGAAGCTCTTGAACTGGCAGCACAATCTATGGGACAGGGAGTTAGCCTGGTAAAAGTTGAACCTATGACTGACAGTTCACCATATGCAGGGTATAAGGCTTACTACAAGTTCAAAGATATCTCCACTATAAAAGTTAGTGCAAGCCCATCAACATCACCAGAAGCCGTAAGCGAAGAAAATAACGACTGGATAAAATTTGATTTTAAAAAGGGATCAACAAGTAAATTAACAATGTATTTATCCGGAATGGCAGATGAAGATACCCAGGAATCATCAATCTCTGAAGAAGGTGGTGAAATGGAAGCCTCTGCAGATGAAGGCCTTGGCGACCAATTAAAAGATATTTATAAAGATATGCACTACTGGATGACATTTGAGTTCAATGGCAAAATTACAGACACAAATGCATCTTTTGTTGATGGCTCAAAAATAACTATTTTTGATATGAATTTTGAGAAAATTGTAGAAAATGATGAATTATTCAAAAAAGTTACAAATGATGATCCAGGATCAATGAAAGAATACAAAGACGAACTGGCTACAGCTGGTGTTTTTATTGATGATCAGGACGAAATAACCGTAAGTTTCAAATAAA
>JAOZPU010000256.1 GCA_029932585.1 Spirochaetia bacterium
AAAAGAAACTCTTAAATCTCAAATTGACAAAGCTGAAGCAGAAGCACTTGCTCTATTGCAGGGCTTTATTTCTGTTACAAGCGAACCCTCAGGAGCAGAAGTTTTTATTGATGGAGAACTTAAGGGGGTAACACCTTTTACTTCAGCAGGTCTTAAAGAGGGATCTTATTCTATAGAAGTAAGGAAAGAGGATTATATAAATGTTAGCCAGAGTGTAACTGTTAAGGCAGGTGCAACTACTGTAATAAAAGAGAATTTTGTGCTGCTGCCAGGAAGGCTAACTGTCAATTCAGAACCTTCTGGAAGTTCTGTACTAATGAGTGGAGATAAGATTGGAATTACTCCTTTTAATATTCCTGAAATTGTACCTGGTAATTATATACTAACAATAGCAAAGGAAAACTACATTGATGAAATACTTCCTATAACAATTAAACCAGGGGAAACAAAAATAGTTACAACTGCGTTAGTTGCTATAACAGGAAATATATATATAAACAGTCTTTCTGATGGCGCCAAAGTGTTTCTGGATGGCAAAAAAGTCTACCCTCAAATCGGATGGTTAAAAAAAATACCTACAGGATATCACTCTCTATTAATTCAGAAAGATAATTATGAAGAAAAGAGATTCAATATAACTATTATCTCAGGAAAAACTAATTATGAATCAGGGAATCTTGAAAGGATTGCTCTTGAAATTCCATATGCAAAAATCAGAGTTGATGGAAAATCAGGTGATTGGGATAATATAGAACCAATATATGAATACGTTTATGGATCAGACCCATTCCCTGATGATAAAGGTACAGATTACAAAGATTTCAAAATTGCTCATGACAATAGAAACCTATATTACAGTATAGATTTCTATGATCCACCAAGTAGTACCAATAAAATTTATTATTATACGATAAATATTTATCAAACTATAGAAGGAGTTAGACATGATGGGGATCTACATAACGGAGATATTAGAATTAATCATAATAAGCAGGAACAATCAGGAGCAACCTTTATTTGGGAAAATGGCAATTTCAAAGGGACAAAAGATACTTATGTGAGGGGTTCAACTTGCCTGGAAGGCTCAATCCCATTAAAAATAATAAATTTTGAGACAGATAATTTTTATATTTCATGTCTGTTACATGCAAATAATGATAATTTTATTCGATCAGAATATGTCAAAGTAATTTTGCCTTGAAAGACTGGGGCTATAAAAACTCCTCTTTCAATGTACAACCTGTTTCAAATTTCTATAAAAATTCTGGTGACTACCTAACATAAGTAAAACTCTTGTTTCCGAATCAAATTGGTACGCTAAAAGAGTAAGTTGCTGCTCGATTTTAAATTTATGAACAAATACACGATTTAAATCACCTTTTTTTTCTTCACCTATCTCAGGATCATTAACAATTTTTTTTATCTCTTTTTTTACTTCTTCCTGTTGGTTTTTATATAATTTTTTAAAAGATTTCCTAAAAGTAGGTGTCATCAATACCTGGATATCATTCAAGGCTAAGTTTCTCCAGCAATTCAGGATGTTTAGCTTCTTCCTTAGCTATAAGAATTTCTTCGATAACTGCCATAGATAAATCTGGATTATCCAGAGCAATTTTTCCCATAGTTGCCCAATACTCTATTTGTCCTGCACGTGAACGCTTATTAATATTTTTATAAATATCAGCTGTATTTACCAAAGTATCCGGTAGTGCCACTGCTACACTCATAAAACCTCCTGTTTAATTGCATATAACTACATTACACAATTTAATATAATATTTTATTAGTCAATATTCAACACTGTCACTTATACACACAACATTTATTGATTAAATAAAAATAAAATCTTATCTCTCAAACAAAATTTGTTTGACATCTAAAAATATCATTAGTAACATTACTCAATTACTACCATGGAGTATAAATGAAAAAGTCAGTAGCTCTATTTATAATAGTCATTTATCTTGTAATCTTTATTTCCTGTAACTCAAAAAAAGAAACACCTCCACCCCAAAAAGATACTATTTCAGAAACACCGATCGTGGAAACAGAAAAAACTACCCCAGAGCAAAGCTGGAAAGAATTACTTTTATCCAGTAATGAAGTATCAACTGAAGAAGATATTGAAGTTATAAAGGCAATTATAGAAAAGGCTGTAGAAAACAACAACCTTGAAGAACTGCAAACTTTCCTTGAAACAGAAGCAGGAAAAGAAAAGGTTCCACCACAAATACTATTTGGTCTCTCTTTAGTTTACGGGAGAAAGGGTTTAGTAAAAGAAGAATACAAAATAATAGAAAGACTGGAAGAACAGGTCAAAAAACGACCCGGGATAGTTTTTAATCTGTCTTTAGTCTATGGGAGAAAGGAACAGTTAAAAACTATAATGAAAGATAGCACTATTTTGTATCATGCTCCACCCGGATTTGTACTGGCAAAGGGCAGTACTTATAAAATGGTCAATATAAAAGATTTTTTTGTCAAAAAAGTAGAAGTTTCATTTTTAGAATATGACCTTTACTGCAGCAATACCAGTGCCAGGGAATCCTCTGACAATGGATGGGGACGTGGTTCAAACCCGGCAATGAATGTCAGCTGGCTTGATGCTGTTATGTACTGCAATTGGCTTTCTTCAGAGAAAGGACTTGAGAAATGTTATTCAATTTCAGGATCAGATGTTTCATGCGATTTTTCTAAAAATGGTTTTAGACTTCCAACAGAAGCTGAATGGGAATACGCGGCTTCAGGGGGAAATTTTTCAGAGGAATATATCTATTCAGGTAGTAATAAACCTGAAGATGCAGGGTGGTATTCAGATACTTCAAATGGCCATCCTCATAAAACAGGAGCTCTTACTGCTAATGAACTTGGTATCTATGATATGAGCGGTAATGTATGGGAGTGGTGCTGGGACTGGTTTAGCAATTCAGCTGATTATTCTACAAACGGGCCCGTTACAGGAAAATACAAAGTAGTTAGGGGTGGTTCATGGAGCTATTTCAAAGAGGATATTATAATTACAAGCCGCGGCCGCTTATTTCCCGGGGATAAAAATACAAATACAGGTTTCAGGATTGTTCAAAATGTTAAGTAAACTATCAAAAATAATAACCAGTACTTTACTACTACTTGTTTGCCTGTCTTTTTATTCTTTTGCCGCAGGTCAAAAAGATCTGACAAAAAAACCTCC
>JAOZPU010000257.1 GCA_029932585.1 Spirochaetia bacterium
AGAATTTCTTTTTCTTCCAGTGATTTTTTTATTGATATTTCTGTTTTCACCCTCTTATAAACTTCTTTTTTTGCAAGATCAAAAAGATATGAGCTATTTAAAGCAACAGCTACGGCATGGGAAAATGGTTCAAGTTTTTCAGCATCTTCACTGTCAAAAGAATAAGCGGTATCACTTTCCAGGCTAAGTAATCCTCTGGATTTATTGTCCCAAATGATGGGGATTCCAATATATCCTTTTATGAATGCAGTTTTAGGGAATGATGCCCATTCAGTATAATTCTGGGTATCTTGAATAATGCTAATTTTTCCAGATTCCAAAAATATTTCTGCATCACCAAAGTCTGAAATATTAATAGTCGTATTTTTTACAAAGTCTTCAGCGCCAAAATTTTCATACCCAATGGCAACAGAGGTTTTTAAATCTGTTCCCTCCAACAGCCTTATATTTGCACAAGTGTAAGGTACAATTCTTTTGACTTCTTTTAAAATTGTATATAAAATTTTCTCTTTATCAAGAGATGAAGTTAAGGATAATAAAATACTTTGCATTATTTCTGTTCTTTGTTGTTGTTCATTAGCAAATTTTAAATTATTTATTTGATTTGTTTCAATAATTTTTCTTTCTGTAATATCTATCATACTTATTAAAATATTACCTTTCCCTCTACCCGGAAGATAAGCAGTAAGTAGTATGTCTATTTTTTTGCCTTCTACTGTATTTGCACAGGTTTCATAACTGAAAAAAGGAAGTTTTGTTTTAAGTGCAATAAATAGTTTAATAAAACCAGGAAAAGACATGGTGTGTGTTATACTTTTAAGTGAACCTAATAGTTCCTTTTTTGAACTGGCTTTAAACATTTTAACAGTATAATCATTAATTTGAATAATCTTAATTCTTCTTATTAGCTTACTGGTTATTTTAGGATTTAGTGAAAGGTATTCAGTTAGTTGGCTATTTGTTTCTGTTGGTAGAGAATCAAGTAATTTATATACACCCGATACATCTTCTTCCCACATGGATATGTAAGATTTGTCGAATATTTTTTGGTATTTTGAAGTATCTAATTTAAGTTTTTTTGTTTGATTTATTAATAGATCATTTTCTTTTTTCTTTTCTTTAATTAAAACTTTGAGATTATTAATTTTATTTTGATAGTTATCCGGTTTATTGTTCATCTTTATTTCCATTATAAGGAATTGTTATTGATGTTTTTGCACCATTGATATTGGAATATTTAATAGACCCATTTATTTGTAATACAAGAGAATTTACAAGCAAAAGTCCTAACTGGGTTGTTTCTCCATTTATTACATTTTCAGGGTAACCAATTCCTGAATCTTCTGCTGTTAAAATCAAGTAGTTGTTTTTAAGTGCTTTTTTAAGTGAAATTAAAACATTTCCACCAGAATCTGGGAAAGCATATTTTAAACTATTAGTAATTAATTCATTTAAAATTAAACCTAAGGGAATGAGTTTATCTAAATTAAAATAAATATTTTGGGGTATATCAATTTTTATATTAATATCACTTCTAAAAATCAGAATTGCCTGAATAGAATCTAATAGATCATAAGTATAAGTATTAAAATCTATATTGGTAAGATTGTAGTTTTCATATAATTTTTCATGAACCAGAGCAATTGAGTGAATTCTTTTATTTAGATCTTCAAATAATTCGATTTCAGCAGGTCTTGTAAATTTAGTATCCTGAAGATTAATTAGTGCAATTATAATTGTTAAATTATTTTTTACTCTGTGGTGAATTTCCTGAAGAAGTATCTCTTTTTCTTTTAGGGCTAATTTAAGATTATTCTCAGTATTTTTTCGATCTAAAATATCTTTTTCTATTTGTTCAAATAATTTTGCTTTATGTATGGAAATAGCAGCAGCATGACTTATAGGTTTTAATTTATTAGCATCCTTTTCAGAAAAAGCATTTTTTTTATTACTGTCAAGATTTAGAAGTCCTATTGTTGTCCCCTGCCATTCTATTGGGACTGACAATAGTGAATTGATATATTTTGTTGCAGGAAATTGTTTCCAGTTTGGATATAATTTTGTATCACCTATAATATGGATACTTTTAGAATCTCTTAAAGTAGTTGCAATTCCTTCTGAAGCAACTTTTTCTGCAAATTGAGTCATGAAATCAGCAGCTCCAAACTTATCATATCCTCTATGTCTCGCAACTGTAAAAATATTATTATTATAAAGCATTATATTTGCACTTGTGTAGGGAACTACTTTTTTTGTTTGTTCCAAAATAGAATCTAAAACATCAAGTGTATTGGTTTTTGAAGCAAGTGCAAAAGTTATATCTATAAGTGTGTCCGCATTATTCTTTTGTTCAAGAATTTCTTTTAAAATTTTATCCTGTTCTTTTTCTTTTTCAATTCTATCAGTAATTTCAATCATTGTAATAAAGACAGGATTCCCATGCTTTTCAGGGAAAAATGCAGATAAAATTATATGAAATTCTTCTCCATTTAGCCTCCGCCCTATAGTTTCACCTTCATAATGGAATCCTCCTGTAGCCATTGTGACAAATTGATCTCTCAATGTATCAAAAGATTCCTTTATAAAAATTTCGTCCAGAGAATTTAGTAAATGTTCTTTTGTTTCTGCAGAAAATAATTCAACTACTGTTTTGTTTATTTCAAGTATCTTAATTGTACTTATAAGTTTTTTTAAAAATTGGGGATTATTATCAAGATATTCAGAGTAGTCCTTTTCGGTTTGATATGGAAGAGCCTTTAGTATGGTGAAGGCTTCAGAAAAATCTTCTTCCCAGATAGCTACAGTCGAGTTTTTGAACATATTATAATATCTTGATTTTTGTTTTTTTAGTTTATTCAGATCTGCTTTTAATCCAAGGTTTTCTGTTTCAAGACTGGAAAGTTCATACTCAAGATTGGTAATTATTGTACTTTGATCCAAAGAAACCTCTTTATTTATTATCGTAAATATTTATTGAAAATACAATTCGCCTAAAAAGTACAATAATTGCATGATATTTACAAGATTGCACTATCAATCAAATATATCATACCAAATATTGATAGATATTTTAAGATAAGGAGAGCTGTAAATGAACAGTAATTATAATATGTTTCATGTAGAGGTCCTGCCTCCAAGGCAGGATGCAGAAGATCTTGAAGTTCGTTTGGATAGATTTGCCG
>JAOZPU010000258.1 GCA_029932585.1 Spirochaetia bacterium
TCAAAATCTAATATTTATATTATAACTTATAAAGATGTAGTGATATATTATAATTAATAAATAACGGAGGCTATAATGCGTATTGATGAATTACTCGAAAAAAAAGGTTTGTCTGTAGAAACGATTAAAACAGAAGAACCCCTGAAAACAGCAATAAAAGTAATGAATGAAAAGCATATTGGTGCATTAATAACAGTTGACAATAATGGTGATGTTGCAGGAATACTAAGTGAACGAGATTTATTAATGATATGCAGTGAGTGTGCTCCTGACAAGAATAGAATTGTTAAGGATCATATGACCCCAAAAAGCAAACTTATTACACTTAAAATGGAAGATAATCTTCAAACCGCTATGAAAATTTTTACCGAAAAAAAGATCCGGCATCTTCCTGTGCTGGATAACGAAAAACTTACTGGAATAATTTCAATTGGTGATGTGGTTAAAGAATTACTGGAAGTTGTTGAAGAAGAAAATAAGTATCTTAAAGAATATGTTATGGGTCAAAATATCTAATATTAAATTGACAATAGCTTACAAAATTACTAATATAACAGCATTCGGAAAGAATGCTGTTCCAATAAAAAATAAGGACACCACTTATCCGAAGTTATCCTCTGTTATTAAAAGGGGAAATACTTTTTCAAGGAATTAAGATGAGCAGGAAAATTTTCAAAAACCATAGGTTATTGTTTATACTGGTAATAATATTATTCACGCTTTCGGGTTCTATTAATATTTTGACCGCAAATGGGGTTCAGGAGAAAAAAGAAGAAATTGAAATTACAGTAGCAGTTTTCAAGGGACCTTCAGGTATAGCCGCAACAAAGCTTCTGGGAGATAATTTCCAGCCGGGATTTAATACTAAAGTTAATTACATTATACTTGGCTCACCTATGGAAGCCGTTGCAAAAATGACTAGTGGAGAAGTTGATGCCGTTTTTCTTCCAGTTAATATGGCAGCTAAATTATATACTAAAGGGCCAAGGTTTAAGCTTGCGGCTGTAAGTGGTCTTGGGTCACTCTACATGGTGTCCACAGATAACTCTATTAAAAATTGGTTCGACTTAAGAGGAAAAACAATTTATCTTACAGGTAAAGGGGCAACTCCGGACTACCTTCTCAGGTACCTGCTCCTCGAAAACGGTCTAAATCCTGCAGAAGATGTAAAGCTTGATTTTTCAGCACAAGCTCCCCAGATAGCTCAGTTAATGATTGCAGGAAGAGCCGAAACATCATTTATACCACAACCCTTCGTTCTTCAGATTGAAACAAACTCAAATGTCGCTAAAACTGTACTTGATCCACAAAAAGAACTACTAAGAATAAGAGGCGGAAAACAGGCTTTTCCATTTACAGCATTTGCAATCAGCCCAAAACTATATGAGAACCGACCAGAGGCTGCTGCTTCATTAATTGAAGCGCTTGAAAAATCCATTACATGGACACTGGAAAATCCAAAAGAGGCATCCCAAATAATAGAGAATTATGGTATTATGAGTGCAGTAATTGCAAAAAAAGCAATACCAGTTTCAGGGATCGAATTTGTATCTGCAGCAGAAGCAAAGGAAAGTGTTGAAGATTTTCTTAAAATGATGCTTGATCTGGACCCTGTTTCTGTAGGAGGCAATCTGCCGGATGAAGGTTTTTACTTCAGCAAATGAGAAGAAACTCAGCAACCTGCGATTGATTGGTTTAATTTCCACTCTATTTTTATTACTCCTGTGGAAAATAATATCTATTAAAATTGGGGCAGATATTATCCTGCCCCCGCCGGAAGATGTCCTTATCAGATTGATAGAGATTTCAAAAAGTAGAAATTTCTGGCAGTCAATATTAAAGACAACCATCCGAACTTTATATGGTTTTACTCTTTCTTTTGGGCTTGGGTTTATTACAGGAATTGCCTGTGGCAGCAGTAAAAGAGTGAGTGCTGCTTTATCACCTCTTATATCTGTTATAAGGGCCATTCCCGTAATGTCTATAATACTTATTGCTATGATATGGTTTAGAACAGATATGGTTCCTGTATTTGTATGTTTTTTAATGATATTTCCAATTATAACTGCAAATGTATCCCAGGGAATCAGCGAAGTAGATCGATCACTAATTGAAATGGCTTCTGCTTTTAAGCTTAGTAGGCTTAATATATTGTTTCATATTACTATTCCATCAACAATCCCCTTTGTATTGGCAGGAGTTAGAGCTGCTGTAGGTGTGGCATGGAAATCTGTAATTGCAGCAGAAGTTTTAAGTCTGCCGGTAAAAGCTATTGGTACAGGAATTCAGTTTTCACAGATGAATCTTGAAACAGCAGAAGTAATAGCATGGACTGTTATTGCTGTAATTTTAAGTAAAATATCTGAGTTTGCAGTTGAAATGGTAATAAAAAGCCGAAAATGGAGATCATACCAATGACCCCGGGTGGAATATTATTAGAAGATATTTATTTTAGTTATCCAAACCAGAATATTTTCAGAAATTTTAATATTAATATTCCAGCATCAAAAGTAAGTGTAATACTGGGACCCTCAGGATGTGGTAAAACAACTCTTCTTAATATAATACATGGTATTATTACTCCCCAGAAAGGAGTAATTACCAAGGAACATAATAATACTATAAGCTACCTCTTTCAGGAACCAAGGCTTCTTCCATGGAAAACCGTAAGTTATAATATAGAATTAATACTTAAAAATTTTTATGAACGGAAACAGAGACAACAAATAACAAATCAGTACCTTGAATTAATTGGATTAAGTGAGTTTGCAGACTACTACCCTGCTGAACTATCCGGAGGAATGCGCCAAAGGGTGGCAATTGCAAGGGCATTTGCATACCCTGCAGAAATTATACTTATGGATGAACCATTTCAGGCTCTCGATCCAGGATTAAAATTAAATTTAACAAAATTATTTTCATCTCTCTGGATAAAAGACAACCGAACTGCGCTTTTTGTGACCCACGACACTGCAGAAGCTGTTTTTTTGGGAGATGAAATATTTGTTCTCTCTGCAGTTAAACCAAGCAATGTAGTTGCCCATTTTACAAACCCTGTTCCCAGGGAAGAAAGGGGTCAGGAAAACCCTGAATGTAAAAATTTTGAAGAGGAACTTTACAGTTTATTGACAAATGCTTAAAGAGAAAAACCTGCCATTAGGTTATACCTAA
>JAOZPU010000259.1 GCA_029932585.1 Spirochaetia bacterium
ACTAAGGGACATTTCATTAGCCTACTGTTTCCGTTATGTACCCTGACTCTCATCCTTAATATAAAATTGTTTAATAAATTCACTATTAGCAGAACTTAGGTTAGGAATAATTTCATTCTCAAATCTTTCAATAGGTATCTGAACAGGAACCCAGGGGCTAACTCCATCCCAATTAGTAGTAGATAGCCAGAAACCCATAAATAAAGGAATGATTGCAAAAATAACATATAGAATGATGGCAGGTGACACAAATATCATAAATGTACCCCACTGTTTCGTTTTGTTAAAAATCATTCATTCCTCCAATTTATTTTTAATATATTATATTAATATACAGTTTCTGAATCGTCAAATAATATTAATTTTTGCAGTTTTTCTAAATATTTAAAGGTTATTTTTCTATAGTTCAAAAAAGGCGAACGCTGTAAATATACGGCGTTCGCCTTCTGAATTTGTCAGTTATCTAGTTAAAACTACTTAGTGTAATTAGCAACCCATGACTCATTGATTCCTTTAATAACAGCTTCAGGAGTACTGGTTCCGAGAACGTAGCTGTGAGCTCCATTTTTAGTTGCCTGTTCCCATGTAGGTGTTGGACTAAGCTGGAATTCCCAGGGATAAGCACCTGTAGCAGAACTTTCCATTAGATCCTGAAAAGGTTTTGCCATAGCACTAAGATCTGCACCTTTAAAAGTAGATGTAAGTTTAATATCTTCTGTCCATATTTTTACAGCTTCCGGAGAATTAAGCCAGTTAATAAACAACAGTGAAGCTTCCTGTTCAGCAGGGCTCGATTGAGCTGATACTGTGAAAGTTGAGTCTACATCAGCAAAAAACTTGTTGTCATCTGCGTTATTAGACCAGGGGAAAGGTATAAATCCACATTCGAGAGATGGATTAGTACCAATAGCTGCACCATATGACCAGAGACCCTGAACCATCATTGCAGCTTCTTCCTGTGCAAAAGCAGCCTGCTGCTCATCCCAGTTCATTTCAAAAGCTGATGCATCCATATTAGCAACATACCAGTCAATAATTCTAAACATTTTTCGGGTATCTACAACTGCACCCCAATCTGCTTCACCAACGTTCATTTTGGCAGCAAACTCAGCTACACCTGCTCCACCAACTTCAGCACCTAACATAGAGCCGTGAAGCATGGAAAGGAAATGGCCAATAGACCAGTTTTCTTTAAGAAGACCAGCAAAAGGAGTTACTCCATTTTCTGTAAGAGTCGCGGCAACCTGCTGGAGTTCAAGATATGTTGCTGGTGCTTCAAGGTTATATTTAGCAAAAATTTTCTCATTATAAATAATACCAATACCGGCAAAATCCATAGGAACAGCATACTTTTTGCCTTCATAAGTTACAGCAGGCAGAGCAGCATCAATTACACTGTCCATAATAGGCTGATCACTAAGATTGAGAATATAACCATTCTTTGCATTCTCTATAATTGCAGTCCAGCCTGGCTGCTGCATAATGTCCGGAAGAGTACCTGCAGCGGCTGCGGCTGCATTAGTAGCACCACCATCATTAGGGTGAATCTCTGTTACAATAGTAATATGTGGATATGCGGCACTGAAGGCAGCAAGCAATTTTGGAAGTGTCTCTGTGATTTCCTGCTTGTAGTAACTCATACTGATCTCGACAGCTTCTTTAACCTGTGCAGGTTCATCAGCAGCTTGTTTTTCATTAGAACCACCAGCAAATGCAAAGTTTGCTACAAGTGCGATAACTAAAACTATTATTAGTCTTTTCATTGTTTTCTCCTTAGATTTTTTTTCTTACCTTTAATAAGTTGCACAACATTTTATTATTTTTATGCAAGTTATTGCACACATTGTTCAATCTGATACAAATATTGTCAAGGGCAAAAGTCTCTATTTATTTAAATATCTAGTGTTTTTTCCTCTGTATACCTTCTATAAAGAGCTATTAAATAATTTACAAGCTATTTTATTAATATATTCACATTTTTATTACTTATCATGGGTAGAATTATAAAAAGATTATTATAAATAATTTTAAAAATATTGTGCAATTTTGCATAAAAGGCTTGTCAGTAATGTGCAATTTATGCAATATTAGTGTTAATATGAAAATTACAATCGATAAAGTCGCACAAAAAGCAGGTGTTTCTGCTTCTACTGTCTCCAGGGTTATTCATGATAATCCTAAAATTAGCGATAAAACAAAACAAAGAGTAAGAGAGTCTATGGACTCTCTCGGTTACTTTCCAAACTCATTACCCGGTGGTTCAGGAAATTCTGCTACCAGAAACCTGGGTCTTATACTTCCCAATTCCAGTGAAAACCTGTTTGTAAATCCCTTCTTTATAGAGGCCTTACGTGGCATCGGTGTAGAAGCTCAATCAAGGGGTTACAATATAATGTTTTCTTTTTCAAATAATGAAGAGGAAGAGGTTGACTTTATACGAAACTATATTAAAAGTCGGTGGGTGGAAGGTATTATTCTACTTGCCAACAGAGAAAACGATCAATGTGTAACTTTTTTAAGAGAAAAGGATTTCCCTTTCGTGGTTATTGGAAAACCCGATCATGCAGATACCACATTATGGGTAGACAATGACAATTTTCGTGCTGTCTATAACATTGTTAATTTGCTTATAGACAGGGAATGCCGTTCAATAGCTTTCGTTGGGGGACCTGAATCTTTTAGTGTTACCCGTGATCGTCTTGACGGTTATAAGCAGGCTCTTGCAACAAGAGGAATTAACGTAGATATGACCTTAATAGGTCTGGGGTATGATTTCTCAGAGGCTGGAGGAAAATCAACAATGGAACATATTCTTTCCTCATCCATACCGGATGCAGTTGTCACCACTGATGATTTTTTAGCTTTCGGGGTTCAGACTGCCCTTACTGAAAAGGGATTGGACAAGATAGCAGTTGTTGGTTTTAATAATACCATGAGGGGACACTACCAGTATCCGACACTTTCCTCAGTAGATATCAAGCCCGCAGATCTTGGAAAGAACGCAGCATCTCTTCTTCTGGATGCCATAAACAGCACCGAAAAAAAATGGACTCACCGTATAGTAAATACAATTCTTATTGAGCGTGATTCAACAGCTCATCTCCGGGGTTGAATTGAGTATAATTCGATCTCTGCTTTTTTGCTGTTTTCCGTATTGCAACCAT
>JAOZPU010000090.1:0-1689 GCA_029932585.1 Spirochaetia bacterium
AATCCTAGTCAATCCTAGTCCTTCTTCTTAAATTTGGTATAAAGATAGCGTTTTATAGTATTTTTAGGTGTTTTTTCAAAAGGTTTTTCTTCATGTCTCAATTTTGCAATTTTAGAAAAAGAATTAAGCTGCTTGTTTACCCTTTTCAAAATATCTTTTGTATATTCGGTAACATGCTCTGAAGCATGTATAGCTCCATCTTTTATTTGTTTGACTGATTCTGTGAGAGCTTCTTTATCTACATGTATAAGAGCAACAATTCTGCCGTCTTCCTGAAATACTACAGATTCCTCTACAAAATCAAATTCATTTATTACAGATTCAATTGCTTCCGGGTATATATTCTCGCCACTGGCGCCAAGCATCATTGTTTTAACCCTGCCTTTGATATACAAGTAATTATCTGAATCAAATATTCCCAGATCTCCTGTACTAAACCATCCCTCACTGGAAAGAACTTCCGATGTTTTTTCAGGATCCTTATAATATCCCTTCATGACATTTGGACCTTTGTAAATAATTTCTCCCTCTCCTGTTTCTTTATGGGGGTTAATGATTTTTACTTCACCACCATCTATAACTTTACCTGTGGCAGTGAACCTGGATGATTTTGCATTCGCACCAGCAATTAATGGGGAGGTTTCTGTTAAACCGTAGCCAATGGCATAAGGAAATTTTGCATCCTTTAAGAATTTTTCTACATCACTAGCAAGGCCTGCTCCTCCAATGCCAAAGAAAAAAAGACGATTCCCGAAAGTTTTTAATAGTTTTTTTCCAGCTAACTTTGCTATCAAATTATGAGTAGGAGGGAAATGGAAAAGAGTTCTAAGTACAGCTTTTTTCTCAATGTTTGGTAGCACACTCTGCCTTACTATTTTTTCAATTAAAAGAGGAACTGAAAGCATTAGATGTGGTTTGACTATTTTCAATGCAGGAAGTAAAACAGTTGCAGAAGGCGGACGTTTTAGATAGTAGACACATGATCCCGATGAGAATGGAATAATAAACCCCAAAGTACATTCATAACTGTGAGATAAAGGTAAAATGGATAGCATTTTGTGACCCGGTTTCATTTCTGCAATTTTATTTGATGAAACAGCATTGGAGCAGATATTTTTATGGGTCAGCATTACCCCTTTTGAACTGCCAGTAGTACCTGCAGTGTATATTATAACTGCAAGATCATCTTCATTTGGATTTACTATGGGTTTAATCATATCATTTTTATAGAAGTATTCTCCTGATTCATTTTTTAAATCAGAAACAGATGTACCTGGAGCAATTAAAGTAAAATTATCCAAAAGAATGAATTCTCTATCATTATTTAAGTTTAGATCCTTTACTTTTTCATATATTTTTTTTGAAACAAAAACAAATTTTGATTCTGAGTGATTTAGAATGTTTTGGATTTCATTTGGGTGAAAATCAGGAAGTATTGGGACTATAATTCCACCAGCAAGGCTTATTCCAAAGTAGGTTATACCCCAGTTAGGCATGTTTTCTGACAGGATAGCTATTTTATCATTAGAATTTATATTTCTTGATTTAAGGAATGCTGCTACTTTATTTGCTCTATCTCCGGCCTCAG
This sequence comes from Spirochaetia bacterium, assembly GCA_029932585.1. Taxonomy (GTDB): domain Bacteria; phylum Spirochaetota; class Spirochaetia; order B11-G9; family B11-G9; genus JAJRQE01. Next base: position 1,589 of record JAOZPU010000090.1, read on the forward strand.
TAAAAGTTACGGGATCTTCGTTAACAAATGACAGGGCAGGAGTATCTCCATAAAGAGAAACACTGTTTTGAAATATATTTGTTAAAGTTAATTTATTATTA
>JAOZPU010000090.1:1789-12019 GCA_029932585.1 Spirochaetia bacterium
TATTTTCCATTATATTACCTCCTCATCAATACTAACATATATTTACTGTAGTCGTAATAGAAATGAATAATTTTTTATTAAACCCAGTCTGCAGAGAAATTGAAGTCACTGCTGGCAGTTTCTCCAGGGTCTGCATTACTGTAATCAAAACAACCGGAAGTGTTTTCAATATTGGGTATTTTGAAAACCTTATTTCCATATAAAGAATTTAATCCGGACTCATGGTCTTTTTTAACAGTAAATTTTACTCCATGACTATCACTAATTTCACCTTCTACTTCTATATTTGCTCTACTTGTAAAAATATGAGGTCTTCCATATCTGTATATTTCAACAGGTAAAGGTGAAAAGTAGACAAGATTAATTAATGCTTCTTTTTCCATTTCAATCCAGCCCTGAACTTTTTTTATGTGCAGATCCATTAATTGTCTTGCTGTTAATGAGTTACTGACGGGCAAAGGATAAGCAGCACTTATTACAATATCTTTATATTTTTTTAGAATAGATATTTGGAAAAGAGAACTTATACGAAATCTTCGTATTCCTGAATTATAGGCTGTATCAATATCTGCTTTTAGTTTATCCAGAGCAAATTCATTTCTAAAGTATGGAAGCAGTATCTCAGTACATTCTTTGTTATAAGATTCAAGAGGCATTACATGTATGGCATTATCAAGTTTTGAACTTCTTTTTCTGGCATTTCTATCTGTTTTTCTATGAGGGTCTGTAATATACACATCTTTACCTGGTTCCTGATCTTCATTTTTTCCCATAGATAAACTATGTATTCTCATAAAATCAAAAATATTATTTTCTGGTGTATTATTATTCTGTTTTATTATCAGTGGGCTGTTTATTTCCCAAAATTCTCTTCTAAGTTTTTTTAAACTACTGGAAGGAAGGAAAAGATCGCCATCAATAATAACAGAAATTTTTCCTGTTATTACCATTTTTTCTTTTGTGGAAATAAAACTTTTTTGGATTGTTTCTTCTGAAATACTATGTTTGGAAGCTGGTTCAATCTTCAATTTTCCTATCCATGTGTCAATATCAGGATAATTTAAAAGGTCTATTGTAAATCCATCAGCATTAACATTAATAGATAAATCTACCACGTTGGGGTTTATATATTCCGGTAGATTTTTTATATTTTTATTTGATTTTTGTGATGTGTCACCAACTTTATAAACAAGGCTCCCTTTTAAAACAGACTGATTAAAAGGTATGTAAATAACATCCCCTTTACCCGATCTATTAACTTTTTCTCTCCCCAAATTCATAGCAGTAATTGTCATTTGAGGGCCTTCATCCCCAGACTTAGGCTGAATTCTAATACGGTCACCCTTTTTAAGATCTCTTGAAATTTTTACAGTAAAACCTCTTGGGCTGGTTCCAATAACTTCTGCACTTAACATTCCTGAAACACCAGGAGATTTATAATTAATTAAATTCTCCATGCTTTCTGTGGTATAAAACCCACTGGACCATTTCCTGCCAGGGCTCCCTGACAAAATCATTTTAGCCTGTCCCAGAACCTCTGAATTAAATTTTTCATTATTCTTTGTATTAAAAGATTCATCCAAAACCATTCTATAGGCTGTAACAGCTCTTTTTACATAGTCTGCTTTTTTTAATCGGCCTTCAATTTTAATAGAACTTACACCTGCATCTATTAAATTTGGAATAAGATCCAGAGTATATAGATCGTCAGGAGAAAAAAAGAATCCATTTTTACCATCTTTACTATGGTAACGCCGTCTGCACGGTTGTTTGCACCTACCTCTGTTTCCACTCCAACCACCTATTGAAGATGAAAAAAGACAGTTTCCCGAGAGAGAACTGCAAAGTGCCCCATGCGCAAAGACCTCTATTTCGAGGTCGGAGTTTTTTATAATTAATTCCAGTTCCTTTATAGTAACCTGTCGTTCCAGTATGACTCTGCTTAATCCCATAGCAGCAGCTGTTTCAATTCCTGCACTATTGTGGACACCCATTTGTGTTGAACCATGTATTTCCATATTTGGAAAAAATTGTTTTATCATCCATACAATACCTATATCCTGGACAATAATTGCATCTATACCTATTTGATTAACTTCTAAGAGATACTGAAAAATTTCTTCGAGTTCGCCTTCTTTAACAAGGGTGTTAAGAGCAAGATAAACTTTTTTGTTAATTTTTTTGGCATATGCTGATATTTTTGATAATTCTGTCATAGTAAAATTGTTTGATTTATCTCTTGCACTATATTTAGGTAACCCTGCATATATTGCATCGGCACCATTATCAAAAGCCGCAAAAGCACATTCTGCATCTCCGGCAGGAGCTAGTAGTTCTGGTATTTTATTTACCAATTTATCTTTTTTCATGAAAACCTGGCCTTGATTTTAAGAAAACTATCTTTATTTTTAAAATAAAGATCAACAAGTTCAGGGTCAAAATGTTTCCCTTTTTCTTCCTGTATTATTTTATCAATTTTTTCTTCAGTGAAAGCCTCTTTATACACACGTTTAGTTCCCAGGGCATCATAAACATCAGCAAGAGCTACTATTCTTGCTTCAATTGGAATATCTTTTTCTTTTAATCCTTCAATATAACCTGTTCCATTCCATTTTTCATGATGATATTTAGCGATATTAGCTGCCATTTTTGGGATTCCTTCAGCCGTAAGCATATTGGCACCATATATTACATGTTGTTTCATGGCTTCCATTTCTTCATTAGTAAATCTACCAGGGTTTTTAAGAAGACTATCAGAAATTCCAACTTTTCCAACATCATGCAGAGATGCATAGAGTCTTATCATTTTACAAAAGTTAAGATCATTGGAAAATTTATCTGCAAGTAACCCTGCATATTCACTAACTCTTTTAATATGATTTCCTGTATCTGTATCATTTAGAATATTTGCACTTTCCAGGGCTGTAATAAGAGCTCTCGAAATATCATCTACCATTTTTGTTTTTTCATCAACTTCATTTATTAAAAGAAGTTTTTTAGATTCAAGTAATTGATTTTTATATTTAAGTTCTTTTTGGTATTGATTCATTTTAACCTGGGCATTAACTCTCGCAAGAAGTTCCTCGGGGTTAAATGGCTTTGTAATATAATCAATACCACCAGACTTAAATGCTTTTGAAACAGATTCAGAATCTGCATTAGCTGTAATAAATATTATAGGGATATCTTTTGTTTGTACATTTTCTTTTAACCTGTTTGCAACCTCATAACCATCCATTTCAGGCATCATAATATCCAAAAGTATAAGATCAGGGTTTTCTGAAAATGTTGATTCTATAGCAGATTGACCGCTACTTGCCAAAGTTAAATTATAACTTGTCTTCTTACTAAGAACTGTTGCAAGTACACGTCTGTTTTCATTGTTATCATCTACAATTAGTATTTTAAAATTATCTGTCATTTTCATTTTCTTTTAACTCCATAAACATGGCAATTATGTTATTTAACCCCTGACTGTCAAAGGAGTCTGCAGTATTCTTTAAACTGTCTATTATTTTACTAATTTTTCTATTGGATTTATACTGCTCAAGTGATTCTGCAACCTTAATTACTCTACCTGGGTTAAAAATTTTTGTTTCCTGCTCTAAAAGTGAGATGATTTTATCAATTTCTAAAAGGTCAGGTGTTTTTACTTCAAGTTCTGAAAATTTAGTTTTTGATTGTATTTGATGTTCTATTTTTTTTAAAAATATATCTTTTTGAATAGGTTTTGAAATATAATCATTACAACCAAGATCTAAATATTTTTGAGCATCTCCTCTCATTGCATTGGCAGTTACTGCAATTACATAGAGATCCTTGTATTCTTCATTTTCACGAATGTGTTTAATAGTCTCAATCCCATCCATTTGAGGCATTTGAATATCCAGAAGTAGAATATCATATTTTTTATTTTTAAGTTTATCCAGTACTTCAATTCCATTTTCCGCGAAATCTGATTTAACATAAATTGAAGATAGCATAGCTTCAATTAGCAATCTGTTAACAGAGCTATCATCTGCAGTTAGAATATTTATATCAATAATATCTCCCTCGACTGGAAGAAGTTCAGATGCAAATTCCTGTAAAAATTCAGTTGGAATCCCAATAATAATTTCCTGTAATTTTACATATATATTTTTAATTTCATTAATAGTAACATTATTATTTTTAATTCCTATATTAATATCTTTAAGTAATTCATAAATTTCTAACATACCCATATTTCCAGTACTTCCCATTAGTTCATGGGAAATATCTGCAATAGGTTTAAAATTATTACTTAAAATAGCTGTATTTAATCTTTCAAGATTTCTTGGTAAGTCTGCAATTGCATCTTTAACTATGGAAGTTAGAACTTTATCATTTTCAACTTTTTTTAACCAACCTTCAACAATAACTTTTGAATTATTTAATTTTATAGATTCCTGTTCTTTGTTATTAAATATTTGATCATTTTCTTTACAGGGTTCAAGGGGTAATAATATATTGAAAGTGGATCCATTATCTATAATACTTTCAACATTTAATTCTCCATCCATCATTTCAGTAAGCCTAAGAGAGATAGCCAAACCTAGTCCTGTCCCCTCATATTTTCTGTCTGTTGAAGAATCGCTTTGTTTAAAGGGGGAGAATATTTCTCCAATTTTATCTTTAGCAATACCTATTCCTGTATCTTTTACAGCAATATTTAATTTATTATCAATCCAGTTTGCTTTAATACTAATACTACCAGATTCTGTAAACTTTATTGCATTACCTATTACATTTATTAAAATTTGTCGTATTCTATTTTCATCCCCGAATACTATTTTAGGAACATTGTTTGATAAGCTTACTGTGAAATTAAGATTTTTCTGACTTGTTTGAATTTTGAAAAGATCTTCAATAGAATCAAAAAAATATCCAAGATTTATTTTAACTTTACTAATTTCAATTTCATTTGCTTCAATTTTAGAAAAGTCTAAAATATCATTTATAAGCGTAAGAAGGCTCATCCCCGAATTCATAATTATTTCAAGCATATCTTTGTCTTTTTTATGCATCTCTTTATCTAATAGTAAGCGGGTAAATCCCAGAATAGCATTCATTGGTGTTCTAATTTCATGAGACATATTTGCAAGGAAACTACTTTTTAAAATATTTGCAGATTCTGCTTCTATACGTGCTTTATCTGCATTTATTCTTTCAGTTTCAGCATATTTAGTTTGAATTTGTAGTTTTTCTTCGATCTCTTTTTTTTCTGTGATATCCTCTTTTACAGCTATAAAAAATACAGGGTTCCCTTCTTTATTAAGCACAGGGCTTATTGTTGCTTTTTCCCAAAAAAAAGTGCCATCTTTTCGCTTATTATAAAATTCTCCAGCCCAGACATTACCATTTTTAATAGTATCCCATAATTCATCATAAAAAGAATTACTATGATACCCACTGTTTAAAACTGCCGGTTTGTTTCCTAATACTTCTTCGCTGCTGTAACCGGTAACTTTTTCGAATGCATCATTTGCAAAAAGAACTCTACCTTCAAGATCTGTAAATACTATAACATTTGCACTTTGTTTTACTGCAGTTTGAAAGTTTTTAAGATCTTCTCTAATTTTATAGTTTTCAGTAATATCTGTGCCATAAAAAAATATCTGGTTACGAGTAGGTTCTATAATACTTGTAATAAAATAAGTTTTATTTTTAATTTGATATTCAAAATTATTAATACTATTTGAGTGAATGTTATTTATTTCGTTTTTATCGAGTTTATTAAAAACTTTATAAATGGAAGGAGGCTTGGTAGTTAAACCCAATATTGTTTTTGCTGCAATATTACTACTTAATATTTCTCCGTTATAAGTTGTTTTTAAAACCGGGGCTGGATTAAGATCGAAAATTTTAGCTCTTTCTACTATAAGCAAATTTGCTTCGACTCTGATTTTTTTATTTCTGTATGCAAAAAAAGCAACTATAAAACCTAAAAATGAAAGAAAGGCGAAAAAAGATAAACTTCTATTAAATGCTATTACAGTATGCTCTTGTATTTTACTTTTTCCTACATAAGAAATTAGAGTCCATTTAGGGCTTAAATCAGTATTTGATATTTTAATTTTTTTATATGAAATAAAGCCAGGAGCTAAATTTATTTGATCGCTATCTTTTTTAAGAAAAATTTTACCCTGATTTGTGGACAAGTAATCCATAACTTCTGTTTTATCACTGGATAGAGCCGCATCCAGAGAAATTATTAAATCTTCTTTATTTTTCAAAAATATATTACCAAAAGAATATTGGGAATTATTATCTATAAGTTTAAAAACATCACTTCCCCTGTAGTTTAAAATTACAAAGGCTCTTTTATTTTCATTTTTATCTACAACAAGTTCTGCAACCCGAAGAACTGGTTCGTAGGGATACTGCAATTTTCCACCTTCATAGTTAAAATCAAGTTTAGAAAAATATATTTCTCCTGGATTCTTGTTTATAATCTCATTAAAGTAATAACGGTTGCCTTTTGACTGTAAGTCTTCTCTAGCTGTGTTTTTAATATTAGTTCCATCCGAATCCATTCTAAATTGTTCAAATCCACCTGAATCGATAATTCTTATACTGGAATAAATATTTCTTCTTTTTAGAAATGAGCTGTATATTAGTGAAAGGTCGTATTTGGGATTAAAGTTTGAATTTACAAATTCAGAAGTTCTAAAATGACTTGAAATATAGGTAATATCTTCTTCCAAACTTTTAAGATGCTCAATTATAAGTCGTTCCTGAAACTCCAGAACCTGCTTTTCATTATTTTCCATTACAGCGTAAAATGCTTTGATATCCTGAGTGTATATTGTATAGGATAAAAACCCTGGAATTATAAAAAATGGAAGTAAAAAAATATTTTGTTTAAAAAAATTGCTTATTCTTTTTAATTTGAGCATATGGGCATTATGATCTAATTACTCAATTTTCACAATATAAAGAGTATAATAATATAGAAAAATTTAAATACGATAACTTACTTTTTAATGTTGAGTTATATTCCATCTACTTGTAGAATAGGCAATTATCAAGGGGGAATGTTATGTACGATCTAATTATACTTGGAGCAGGTCCTGGCGGGTATGTTGCTGCAGAGAGAGCAGGTGAAAGAGGAAAGAAGGTCCTTTTAATTGAAAAGGCTGAAATAGGTGGAGTCTGTCTTAATGAGGGTTGTATTCCTACAAAAACACTTCTAAATTCTGCAAAACACTATTCTCATGCATTAGATTCAAAAATGTTTGGTGTTCATACCGAAAATGCTGTCTTTAACCTTGAAGAAGCCCAAATTTGGAAGAATAAAGTAGTTGCCACAAATATAAAAGGTATTTTATACCTTATGGATAAGTATGGTGTTGAAGTGTTAAAAGGTACAGGAAGTTTTAATACTGATGGTACTATTCAGGTAGGCGAAATTAGTTATTCCGGAAAAGATATTATTATTGCAACAGGATCTTCTCCTTTTATGCCCCCAATTCCCGGTGCAGATTCAAAAGCTGTTCTTGACAGTACAGATCTTCTGGAGATTACAAAAGTTCCAACTAGTATTGTAGTTATTGGTGGAGGTGTAATTGGACTGGAGTTTGCCTCTTTTTTCTCTATGCTTGGTGTTAAGGTAGATATAATAGAGATGATGGATGAGATCGCCCCGTTTATGGAAGCCGAATTTGCAAAATCAATGCGTAGGGCTATGAAAAAAGTTAAATTCCATCTGGGATCTAAAGTTGAATCTATAGATGGTAATAAGGTTAATTTTACAAAGGGTGGAAAAGAAAAAGTAATTGAGGCAGAAATTATTCTAATGGCTGTAGGTCGGAAACCTAACCTGGAAGGTATTGGACTAGAGAACCTGGGCCTTGAAATGGGAAGGGCTGGAATTATTGTTAATGAGAAAATGGCTACATCAAAGCCCGGTATTTATGCTATAGGTGATGTTATTGGTAAATCTCTTTTTGCTCATTCTGCTTCCAGAATGGCAGAGGTCGTTGTAAATACAATTTGTGGAGATGAAGATAGCCTTGATTATGATATTGTTCCATGGGCTGTATATACTCATCCGGAAGCTGCTTCCTGTGGTTTAACTGAAGCTGAAGCAATAAAGCGTAATATTAATTTAAAAACAGCTACGCTCCAAATGAGAATAAGTGCCAGATACTACGCAGAAAATGGACATACTCCAGGACTTTGCAAAGTGGTTGTAGACGGTGATACAGATAAAATTATTGGTATTCATCTTCTTGGCTCTCCCTGTTCAGAGATGATTTTTGGTGCAGCCCTTATGATGCAGACTGGAATGACTACAAAGGATATTAAACGTACTATTTTCCCTCATCCCAGTGTTTCAGAGGTTATAAGAGAGACTGTTCTTGCTATAGAATAAATTGTATCGAGAGAGGGTAAATATATGAGTAAGTATTTTGAATGGAGAGATGAATATTGTACAGGTGACCTTAAAGTCGATGATCAACATCAGTATTTATTTAAATTGGCAAATAAGCTTTTGGTTACTGGTACTTCGGAATGTAAACCTATAATTATGGAGCTCTATGAATATACGCGGATTCATTTTAAGGATGAAGAAGCCATTATGAAAGAATTCAAATATCCAGATCTGAAGGATCACAAAATAATCCATACAAATTTAATTAGCAGTTTAAATAATATTGCCGATCAGTTTGTTGAATCTGAAGAATCCCGGGATGATCTTGTTGCGCTATTTGGAAATTGGATTATCAATCATATTTTGAATGAAGATTTAAGATTTGCTAACTATGTGGCAACTTTGTAAAGCTGAAGGAGATATTAAAGTTCCAATAGATATACCTATCCCTTTCCCCGGAAAAATTAAAATATAATTACTTTGAGGTGTCTTCTTATCAATAAAACAAATTTAAATAAAAAACATCATCTAATTTCAGGTTCCTTTCCTTTTTCTGTTAAAAAAAGCCCTGTTTATTATGGATGGCTAATTCTTTTTGCAGGGTCTCTGGGTGTTTTATTTAGCATTCCTGGGCAGACCATGGGTGTTTCTGTATATACAGATCATTTGATTTCCAATCTGCAGTTGAGTAGAATTCAGATCTCAACAGCTTATATGATAGGAACTTTAATTAGTTCTCTTCTAATGACAAAAGCAGGATTGTTTTATGATAAATACGGAGCTCGTGTTGCTGCATCAGGTTCTGCTTTTTTTTTGGGATTATGTCTAATCTTTCTTTCTCAATCCGTAGTAATTACTCGTTTTATTCATAGTTATACTTCTCTTCCATATACTTCTATAGCTTTTGTGCTTATGATAATTGGTTTTCTTGGAATTAGATTTTTCGGACAAGGTGTTCTGACTCTTGTTTCAAGAGGGATGGTTATGAGGTGGTTTGAAACTCATCGTGGTTTTGCTGCTGCAATAATGGGGGTTTTTACATCATTTGGTTTTTCATATGCACCAAGAGTTCTTCAGGCACTTATTGATATTGCAGGATGGGAAAAATCATGGACCATAATTGGTATAACTCTTATCTTATTAATATTGCCTTTTATAATAGTAATATTTCGGGATAGTCCTGAAGACTGCTTTATAAAAATGGAAGAGGGTGTACATATAAAAACAGGTAGTCGTTCCAGGTCTGATGATGTGAAAAGGGAATATACTCTGGAAGAGGCAAAAAAGGATCCCCAATTGTGGTTTTACCTTATTTTATTATTCTACTGGGCTTTCTATAATACTGCATTTACATTTCATATAACTTCTATTTTTGCATCACTTGGAAAGAGTACCTCTGAGGCAGTTGCAATATTTCTTCCTATATCAATTATTTCAGTTGGAGCCAGATTTTTTGGAAGCTGGCTGAGTGATATGATTAGAATGAAGCATCTATTTTACTTTTTAGTCGGTGGAGCTTTTATTGCTGCTTTAGCAATATCCCTACCATATAATGGCTGGGCAAAACTTCTTATTATATTTGGTATGGGGATTACCAGTGGATTATTCGGTGTTATAACTTCTGTTGCATGGCCTAAGCTTTATGGAAGAGCACATCTGGGAGCTATTTCCGGTCTTTCTATGAGTTTCATAGTTGCTGGAAGTGCATTAGGCCCATGGATTTTTAGTCTTATAGAAAATATATGGGGACATTATCGTTTTGCAGGATATGTGGGAATGGCTATTACACTATTAATAGGATTAACCAGTTTACCTATTGTGTCAAAATCAAAATC
>JAOZPU010000091.1 GCA_029932585.1 Spirochaetia bacterium
GGGGCAGATTCCATATCTGCCCAAAACAATGATACAATCCAAAACAATGATACAATCCAAAACAATGATACAATCCAAAACAATGATACAATTCGCATTGATGATACAAATATCGTCCACAATACGGAATCCATTTCTATCAAAAACGATGATTCAATGCATGCCACGGAATACATAACCGTTCATAAAACGGAATACATTTATAATGAAAAAATAAGGACAATTCACCATGATAAAAAATGGGCAGATATGGAATCTGCCCCTACATGTTTAAACCGATCAGGTGATGTTTTGGCGGATATCATTCAAACATTTAAACGATATACCACAATTGAATATATTAAAATGGTGAAACAAAATATTTTACCCCCATTTAATAAACGAATATGGCAACGGAATTATTATGAACATATTCTTCGTAATAATGAATCCTTAAAAAGGATTACGACTTATATACAAAATAATCCTAGAAAATGGTTTGCCAATAATGAAAAATGATATTTTAAAAACACTCCACACTATCTTCGGTTATTCTTCATTCAAACCTAATCAGGAGAAGATTATAACATCCATTCTTGAAGGGCGGGATGTTTTTGCTGCTATGCCTACAGGTGGTGGGAAATCTCTCTGTTATCAATTACCAGCTTTGATTTTTCCAGGGCTTACTATTGTAATTAGTCCGCTTATTGCACTAATGAAAGACCAGGTTGATGCAGCAGTAGAAAATGGTATTCCTGCTGTTTTTTTAAACAGCAGTTTATCAGCAGAAGAAACAACTGAAATATATTCAAACTTATATTCGGGTAAGATTAAAATACTCTATATATCTCCTGAGCGATTAGCAATTGAAGGTTATATTGAAAAACTACATAGTTTTAATGTTAAGTTTATTGCTGTAGATGAAGCACATTGTCTTTCGGAGTGGGGACATGATTTTAGACCCGATTATCTATTTCTTGCTCAGCTTCGTAATAATTTTCCATCTATTCCCATAGCAGCTTTTACCGCTACTGCAACTAAAGAGGTTCAAAAAGATATAATTCGTATTTTATCATTAGAAGATCCGTTTATAGTCAGAGCTTCTTTTGACAGAAAAGAGTTGTATTATCAGATTGTTAATAAAAATGATCCTCTTTCACAAATACATTCATTTATAAATAAGCATAAAGGTGAGTCAGGAATAGTTTACAGAACCAGTAGAAAGGAAGTTGAAAAAACAGCTTCCTACTTAAGGCGGATGGGAGTAAAAGCCATTCATTATCATGCTGGTTTATCGAAAGACAATAGAGCAAAAAATCAGGAACAATTTAATAATGATGAAATTAATGTAATTGTTGCTACAATTGCTTTTGGTATGGGGATAAACAAAAATAATATTAGATATGTAATTCATGGAGATTTGCCTAAAAGTATTGAGGGGTATTATCAGGAAACTGGCCGTGCTGGACGTGATGGTCTTGATTCATCCTGTCTGCTTCTTTTTAGTTCCGGGGATATCATGAAGCAGCACTATTTTATTAATCAGATTGAAAACCCAAAAGAAAAAGAACGCAGTCAAGAAAATTTAAACAGGATAATCCGATTTGCGACCGTTAATGTTTGTAGAAGAAAACAAATATTAGAGTATTTTAACGAAGAGTTTAATGGCAATTGCGGTAATTGTGATGTATGTAATGATGATACTGAAAAAGTTGTTGCTTCCGTTGATGGACAAAAACTTTTATCTGCCATTGCCAGAACAAATCAAAGTTTTGGGATTAATTATATTATTGATATTGTTTGGGGCGCGAATACTGAAAAAATTCGTCTAAGAAATCATGATAAATTAAAAACGTTTGGAACAGGAAAAGATAAAGATAAAAAATGGTGGCGAGCAATAATAAATGAACTTATAAGCCAGGAGTTTATTTATCAGGATTCAGAACATTATAATGTTTTAAAAATAACAGATACTGGTAAAGCTATTCTTTTTGGGAAAAAAGAGTTTTACATTAGTAAACAAACAGCTGTGAATGATAAAAAAACTACTATAAAAATAAGGTCTGACCAAAAATATTTGGGAGTAAATGAAGATCTTTTTTTCAAGTTAAAGGAAGTTAGGACGAAGCTTGCTAAAGAAAAAAATGTACCTCCTTATATTATATTTTCAGATAAATCTCTTTTGGAAATGTGTATTAAACTTCCTAAAACAAAAAACTCGTTTTTAGATATTAATGGTGTAGGCCAGGTAAAGCTGGATATTTATGGAGATATCTTTTTAGAATGTATTAATAATTATAAAACCTATTATTCTTCTGAATGACAAGTAATTCTATTTCGTCCACTTTCCTTTGCCTTGTATAAAGCGGCATCTGTTATTTTGTATAATGTTTTTGAATTAATTTTTGAATCTTTATAGGAAGTACATCCAGCACTTACAGTTATACTTATTTCAAACCCTTCAGTTCTACATGGATGTTGTTCTACTGACTTCCTAATTCTTTCTCCTACTTTTAGTGCTATTTTTTCAGAAGCATTTTGAAGAATTAGTGCAAACTCTTCTCCTCCTACCCTGGAGAAAGAATCTCCCTCTCTTAATTCTTTGAGACATAATAAAGTAAAGTGCTTGAGAACCTCATCTCCTGCTGAATGTCCCCATGTATCGTTTACTTTTTTAAAATGATCAATATCAAAAATAAGTAATGAGAATATATTATTTCTATTTTCTGATTTTTTGATTTGATAATCAAGTTTTTCCCAGAATATTCTTCTGTTAAGAATCCCTGTAAGATGGTCGGTTTCAGCTTCTTTCTTTAATTTTATTTCAATTTTTTTTCTTGAATCGACTTTAATTACTATTCCCGATAATTTTAAAGGATTTCTATCAGAATCTCTTTCTAAGGCGCCTATAATCTCAATCCATTGATATTTTCCCTTTGTGTTCTCTATCCTGAGATCATATGTAAATATTTCTTTGTCACCACTAAAAAATTCTATTATAGTTTCAAGTAGATTTTTTCTGTCATCTTTATGTACAAATTTAAAAAAATCTACTAAAGAGAAGTGTTTGTTTTCTAGAAACTTATCATTTGAGGAAAATATTTCAGAGTAGGTTAATAGGTGTTTATTTCTAATATCGTATTCCCACGAACCACTGGAAACAATTTTTTGTAGAATATTAAGCTGTTTTTCTTTTGAGCTCAATCTATTCTGTAAAACTGCACTCGAAATAAAAAAAGATGCTATTTGTAAAAGTGCTATTTCTGTGTCTGACCAGTCATATTCACGTTCACAATCATCAAAACCAAGTACACCCCAGAGTTTTTCTTCCACTATAATTGGTATTGTGAGCATTGACTTTATTTTTTGTTCAACCAGAGTGCTTTTAAGGTACGTATCAGGTAGTGTTCTTGTTATTGCCTTTTGCCATTCTCCCTTTGTTCTACTCTCGATAAGTTCTCTATATTCTTCTGTTCCAATTTTATTTTTAAATTCTTTAAAAACAGGCATTCCCAATTGCACATATTTAGGGGCAGCAGCCCATTCAAAAGCATAATCCTGGGTAATATATTCTGAATTCAACTCAATAATTTGAAAAATCCATACCCGGCTTACTTTTGTAGTATTACCCAGATCTTTAAGTATGGCATTTATGCCATGTTCCCATCCTTGTTTTGATGTCAGTATTTCTGTGCTCTTTGAAAGGGAAGAAAGCAGAGATTTTTCAAGAAGATTTTCCTTAGTTAAAAGAATTTCTTTTATACTTCCAGTTTTAAGACTCATATATTTCTAAATATAAGGTATTGAAATATAAGTTGCAATGATTATGGGTTCTATTTTGAATAGAAATTAAGTATCGAAGGATGAAAAGCAAATATCGATAATTGACAACAGGTATAAAGTAAGTTATTCTAAGTTGTTAAAAACTATAATATTTTAACATTGTCGTAATGAAAACCATTACGATACATCTTAAGGCTGGTCGCAAACAAGTTTGCTGCTCGCCTATGCAACCTAAGGCTGGTCGCAAACAAGTTTGCTGCTCGCCTATGCAACCTAAGGAGGGTGTATGAAAAATTTTAAAAGAACATTTCTATTTCTTACTCTGATTTTACTGATCTGCTTTATTCCAGCTGGAATATTTGCCGGAGCTCAGAAAGAAACCAAACCTGTTTCATATCCTATAAGTGCTTTTGCTCCACAGGATCAAAAAGCAACAAAGGCTGTGGATGGAGAAGTAGTTAATATTAACATTTTTACAACCAATGATGAACATGGATGGATATTTGACTGGGATTTTGGTCAGGGTGGACCAAGAATGTACCATGGCTCTCCAAGACCAAGTGGCCTTGCAAGAGTTTCAACTATGTATAAAAAATTATCTGCAGAAAATGATAATTCTATGTTAATTTCCTGTGGTGATAGTATTCAGGGAACAATTCTTTCTTACTACTATAATTTTATTGAACCAGAAAAAGTTAATCCGGTTTCAGCTCTTTTTTCAAAAATGGGTTATGAAGCATGGACAATTGGTAATCATGAAGTTGAACAGGGTAACAAAGTTTTACTGAAAGTAGCTGATGAAATGGCAGCAGACGGAATTCCTGTACTGGGTGCAAATGCTGTTTGGGCTGATGATCATGAAAAACCTTATTTTGAACCATATACAATTAAAGAAATTGATGGAGTTAGAGTAGGTATTCTTGGGCTAACAACTCCTGGTATTCCAATGTGGCTGGCAGATTCAACACATGAAGGTTATGTATTTCTTGATATGGTGGAAACTGCAAAAAAATATGTTCCTATATTACGTAATGTTGAAAAATGTGATGTAGTTGTAGGCCTTTTCCATTCTGGAATGAATGAACAGTATGATATTGCTAAAGCAAAAGCTGCCGGAGTACCAGCACCAAACGCATCTGCACTGGTTGCTGAAGCAATTGGTGGTGGTCCTGAAGGCATTGATGTAATTATTACCGGGCATTCGCATAAAGTTATTGATGATGAACAAAATTCAGAATACCGTGATGATAGAAATAATGTTGTTAATGGTGTTAAATTTGTTCAGGCAAAAAACTGGGGAGAAAGGCTTGGACAGGTAAGTATTTCTGTAAAAGGTGAAGGGACGGATTGGGTTGTAAAAGATGTTTCTGTTTCAACTTATACAATGGATAATGTAGCTGAAGATCCAGAAATAATGAAATATATGGCTGATTATATTAATGGTGCAATGGATTTTGCTAATACCCCAGTTGCACAGGCAAGTGTTGATCTCCCCTCTATACGATCATATTATGAAGAAACTGCAATTGTTGATCTTATTCAGGATACTCAGCTTAGCTTTAGTAAAGCTGGTATTAGTATAGCTGCAGCATTTAACCCTAATTTGACAATTCCAAAAGGTGAAATTACCGTTGGTAATATAGCAGGAATATATATTTATGAAAATTTTCTATATGCCCTGGAAATGACCGGTGCACAGATAAAAGCTTATCTTGAATATTCGTCAAATTTCTTTAATGTTATAAATGAAAGCAATGTGGATAGTGTACCTCTTATAAATCCTGATGTTCGTGGCTATAATTATGATATGGCTCAGGGATTTCTTTATGAAATTGATCTGACTAAAGAGCCTGGTGATAGAATTGTAAATATGAAAAATCTTGATGGATCTCCTTTTGATATGGCTAAAGTTTATAACGTAACTCTTAACAGTTATCGTTATAATGGTGGTGGTGGTCACCTCCAGGCTGCAGGTCTTATTACTGATGGTATTATTAATAGCAAGACAACCTATCAGTCTTCAAAACCAATGAGAGACCTTATGGTTGAATATTTAGAGTCTGAAAAGACGTGGGGCCCTGAAAATATTGAAAGTAACTGGAAACTTGTTCCGGAAGATATTGCTTCAAGAGCAATTGAAAATCAATTAGCCCTAAATTCAGAAGCCAGATAAATTAAATAACCCCGCCCACTTAGGGCGGGTTTTTTACTAATATTATGAATAGAAAACTTAAAGTAATCCTAATTTCAATAATTGGAAACCTCTTACTTGCAGCATCGAAAACAATTCTTTCTTTTGCTACCGGGTCTTTAGCACTTGGTGCCGATGGATTCCATTCTTTTATTGATTTACTTGTGTCTGTTATTGTAATGGCAGGAATCTTTTCAAGTTCTGGATTGCCGGATAAGAAAAAAAGAACATCAATAAAAATAGAAAGTATTGTTACTTTGGTTGTTAGTTTGTTTGTAATTGGGATAGCTGTTGTCTTTTTTAAGGAACTCTGGTTTCATGACCATGTACAGCTTTCAATGCTGCCTCTTGCCATTGGAGGTCAGGCTGTTTTAATTATAATTACATACTTAATATATAAATATAAATATTTAGTAGGAACTGAAGAAGAATCACAAAGTATTGTTGCTGATAGTTATCATACACGAGCTGATTTGTTAACTTCACTTGGTGTTCTTGTTGCGTTACTAGGCAGTATGATTGGTCTTGACCTGGATAGGATAACAGCATTTATACTGTTTTTTGTTATATTATATCAGGGGCTGGAAATGTTTATTGGCGCTATAAGGGTCCTGTTGGAAAAGGAAGATGGCCTTCCAGTAAATTTCAGATTTACAATAATAAAAAAAAATCTTCAAAGTATTCAAAAAATAAAAAAATATGTGCTGTTAAATAAAAAACTTTCTTTTAGTAGTATTAGTATATTATTGCTGCTGATTTATTTATTTTTTAGTTTTACTACTATTAATATAAATCAAAGAGCTGTTCTTTTCCTTTTTGGTAGAGTTGTAAAAGATGATATTCAGCCAGGAATATTATTTAATCCTTTTTTTCCATTTTCTGAACTGACAATAATCAATACTTCTGAAATAAGGACAATGAGAGTTGGTTATAGGCTCGATAGTGAAGATATCCAGGATGTTTTAATTCATCAATGGGAAACAATTCATATTTCAAAAGCTTATAAAAATGTTAGTGAAGAGTCTGAAGTTCTTGCTGGTGATGGGAATATTTTACATGTTAGTTTAAATATTGACTATAATATTTCAAGTGCTAAAGATTTTGCTCTTAATAATAATGAACCTGAATTGTTAATGAGAGAAATGACTAACTCTCTTGTTATGAAGGAATTTGGTAAGCATGATATTTTTAATTCATTGCTCACAAAGCGTGAAGATATAGAACAGAATATTCAACAATTACTGCAAAAAGAATTAGATAAGTATTCAACCGGAATAGAAATTGTAAATGTAGTTCTTTTTGATCTTCATCCTCCTGAGGAAACAATTGGTCCTTTTAGAACCGTTTATAATGATGAAGAATATTACAAAATTAAAATTTACAATGCAGAAGCCTATAGGGAAACTCAGATACCTTATGCAAGAGGACTTGTTAAAGAAATAGATGCAAAGGCCAGATCTGAATCAAAAAGCATTATTCTAAAAGCAAAACAGGATGTAGAGCTTTTTAAGGCATTAGAGAAAGCATTTGAAAATAATCCGGATGAAGTATCTTTAAGAACAATCCTGGCAAGTTGGAATTCTTTATTAAATGATAAGCAAAAAATTGTTTTTTTTAAGGGTATCTCCGAGGGTAAAATTCGTCTTGATTTGAGTAAAGGGAGTTATATAATTAAATGAAAAAAATAGTTTTTACAGCAGCAGCTGTTTCTGCAGTAATACTTTTACTTGGTTCGATTCTTTTTACAGTTAAAACAGATTCTTTTGCAATAATTACCGAGTTTGGTAAGTTGGAAAAGGTTATTACAAATTCTGGTTTAAATATTAAACTTCCATATCCCATTCAGAAAGTTTATCGAATAGATAAAAAAAAACGTATTTTTTCACCTGCGGCTCTTGAAGTTTTTTTACCGGATCCTTCAAATGTATTGAAAAATATTACAATAGGTTATTATATCATTTGGGATATTAACGATCCTGTAAAGTATTTTGAAATTTTAAAAAATGATTTATCTGCAGAAAATAGACTTAGTGATAATATGCGGTCTTATATATATAATATTATAGGAAAGTATCCTTTAGGGGCTTTTATCTCTACTGATAGTGATGATGTGAAAATTGATGAGATATCATCAAAAATAACTGAAGCTGCAAAGCCTGATTTTAAGAATAATTTTGGTATTAATATTATTACTGTAGATATAAAAAGAGTAATTCTTCCAGAACAGAATAAGCAGAAAGTATTTGAAAGAATGGTTGCAGAGAGGGAGAGAATTTCTCATAGATATCGGGCCGAAGGAGAAGAACAGGCTAAAATTATTATATCTGAAACAGATAGTACCAAAAAAATAATGCTATCTGAAGCTCACCTTGAAGCTTCAAAAATGCTTGCAGAAGCACAGGCAGAAGCAGCTTCTATATATTCTGATGCATTTAAGACTAATGAAAAGTTTTATAAATTTTGGAATCTTCTTCAGTCCTATGAAAAAATTTTCGCAGGGGAAAGTACGTTTATCCTTTCTACAGATAATAAGTTGCTTCAATTATTGGAACTGGATAGTGATTTGACAGGCATTGTAAAATGAATGATTTAGCGAAAGTTTTTAAGAGTTCAAAAACTTTTATTTTTGGAATTTTTATTACACTCATTTTTGCATGGATTTTATCCGGTACTTATTCTATTACCCATGAGGAAGCAGGTGTTGTTACTATATTTGGAAGTATAAGTGGTAAAATTATGACTCCTGGCATACATTATCACTTACCCTGGCCTGTGGGAAAATTATACAGGGTAAATATTAAGGAGCTGAGATCTGTTGAGATTGGTCACACTAAAACTGGTTTTAAAGGACAGCTTTCCGATGATCTTAAGTATAAAATTGTAGATTATAGTGATGGAGCTCCATCTGTCTCTTTTATGGATGCAAGATTATTTAACAAACAATTTATGACCGGGGATAACAATATTGTTGATATTTTATTAGTTGTTCAGTATAAAATAATTTCTCCGGATAATTATTTGTTCAGTTTTGCAGATCCGGATGCATTAATAACTCTGGAGGCGGAATCCGTATTAAATTATTATATTGCCACTTCAACAATTGACAGATTGCTTTTAAGAGATACATTATTTGCTTATCAAATGGCTCAGGATTTACAAAAAAGACTTGAACTTTATAATATCGGTGTATCTATTGAAACTTTGTTTTTTAAAGATGTTATGGTTCCCGAAGGGGCTGTTGAAGCAGCTTTCCGTGATGTAAAAAGTGCAGAAGTTGACCGAGGGAAAAGAATAGAAGTTGCAAGGAACAAAGCCAATGCCATTCTTTCCCAGGCTGGATCTGAATCAAGACAAATTTTGGATTTAGCAAAAACTGAATCTGAACAGATTAAAAATACTGCTGTTTCTGATAGTACAACTTTTTTGAAACTGGAAAAGGAAATAGAGGAGAAGGGTTCTATTTTAAATTATCATTTGTGGGTTACTACTATGTCTAACATTCTCGGTAGAGCAAAGTTGTATATTGTAACTGATAATGAAGCCCTGGATACAATATATTTACAGGATGAAAATTGACCTATCGAATACTATGGATTACTTTGAGTTTTTTTATTTTTAGTGCAGTCATTCTTTTTCTAGTGCCCTTTTTTCTCATCAATCTACCAGTCGATTATTTTTCAGGAAAAGAGTTTGTTAGGGGTGAAAAAAATACTAAGTTTCAAAACCACATCTTTTTAGTTTCTTTAAAGTATATATTAGGTCTAATATTGCTTGGTGCAGGAATTGTACTATTATTTATTCCCGGCCAGGGTTTATTAACTATTTTTGCAGGTTTAATACTTTTAAATTTCCCGGGTAAACGCAGACTGGAATTATACATTATAAGGAAGAGATCAGTTTTAAAAGCGATAAACTGGCTCCGTGTTAAATCCGGAAAAGAGAAAATAGTAAATATTTACGGCAGAGAGTAATATAATTCGGATGTAATTGTAGGTGATTTTAATGAAGAATGTGTACATAATTTTTTTCTTTTTCATAAACTTAGTTTTTCTCTACAGTAATGAGGATCCTCTAATTATAAAGATTAGTTATTATGGTGAGATTGGATGCAGTCATTGTGATTTGTTTGAGGATTCTATTCTCCCTGAAATAGAGGAAAAAACTGAAACCGATATAGAATTGCAGGCTTTTGACATATTGGATTCCAAAGTTTATGAAGAATGTGAAACTGCATTAAACAAGCTTGGGCTGGATTTTACAATTTTTCCTGTACTCTTTATTGGGAACAATGCATATCTGGGAAATTCTGCTTTGGAAGCCGGACTTGTTGATGAAATTAATTATGTTAAGAAAAATGGTGAGTACCGGCCCTTTAACAGCCTAATAAGTACAACAGCAGGTAAGGTGTCATTTAAGATAATTCCTGTTTTTATTGCTGGGTTGATTGATGGGATAAATCCATGTGCATTTGCAACGCTTTTATTTTTTATATCTTTTCTTTCTATCCAAGGTCGAACAAAAAGAGAAATACTAATTATCGGAATATTATTTACCTTCTCTGTGTTCCTTACTTATTTCCTTCTTGGATTAGGGCTGTTAAATGCTCTGAGAATGGTACTTGATTTCAGTTTTATTCGTTTTTTTGTGAAAATTGTTGTTAGTATTGTTACTCTTGTATTCCTTATAATTAGTCTAAGGGATTTTTATCTTGCACGTAAGGGACGATTTAGTGAAATTACACTACAACTTTCTCTGTCCATGAAAAAAAGGCTGCACAGGGTTGTTAGAAAAAATAATACTAAGGTTTTTTTTCTAAGTGGAGTAATTGTTACCGGTTTTACAGTTTCTGTTATTGAACTTGCATGTACGGGACAGGTATACCTTCCAACAATTGCTTACATGATTCAAACTGACAATTCAGTACTGGGGTTAAGAAGCCTTCTCATTTATAATCTGAGTTTTATACTGCCCATGGTTATTATTTTTGCTTTAGTTTATGCGGGATTAAGGTTTACTGATATTTCCAGTTTTTTTAAGGGAAAAGTACATTATACCAAACTTTTATTATCTGCTTTGTTCATGTTTCTGGCAGTAGTAATCTGGTTTGTATGAGCTCAAAAAAAACAGAGTTTCAGATTGATCTTCCCTTATTCTATATTAGCAGGTACATCCTCCTGGAATGGAAACCGGTTCTCTATCCAATGTAAGAAGCGTTTTATTGATAATGGAATAGAAGAAATCTGTGCAGCATTCACCTGATGGGTTGAGTTTTTTGCATATACATAGAGTTTTTTCCTGATAATGAAGTACAATATCCTGCCATGTTTTCAGATCATGTTTTTTAACAGCATCTACAACCTGTTCTTCAGTGATATTATTACAGTAGCAGGCAATTACAGGGTCAGAATTTATCTTATACCAAAGAGGTCTTTTTAAATCAGATAAATCAAATTTAAGGGAATAATCTTTAGAATAATAACTTGTCTTACAATTCTCGTCCGGGCAGAGATAGATATCTTTATTATCAATACTGGAATAAAACTCTTTATTAAGATTTGCCTTTACAGCTTTTTCCGGTATCAGATTACCAGTACTTCCACATTCCGGACAGGAGCTGGTTATTATTTCTTTTTCATCACATGTACAGTTTGTGCATCCGCAGTCCATTTACTTTTCCTTTAATCTGGATCTTTTGTGTCAGTGTTAAGATATCACCATAGATGTAATATAACATCTTTTAATATGATAAATCAATAAGTGGTCCATACGTGAGGGATTGAAGGGGCGCCGAAGGCGGTGTTTTTGTGTATGTGTGCCCCTTGTGGGCATACATATACAAAAACACGAAACCCCCGCAAAGCCCGACCCGTCGTAGGGAACGGTTTGAAACCGTTCCCTACAACGGGTCACGCCCGGATATGTATTAATAATAAAATACTACAACCTAAACAACAGATCCAAATATGTAGGTATAGGCCACAATTCACATGGAATAAGTGTT
>JAOZPU010000092.1:0-7000 GCA_029932585.1 Spirochaetia bacterium
GCAAAAGGAAGGTAATTACAATTCCTTCTGCCTGTTTTGTTTCAGCAATAAGGTCACGGCCTGAAA
Organism: Spirochaetia bacterium; assembly: GCA_029932585.1. Taxonomy (GTDB): domain Bacteria; phylum Spirochaetota; class Spirochaetia; order B11-G9; family B11-G9; genus JAJRQE01. The sequence goes on from JAOZPU010000092.1 coordinate 67, forward strand.
AAATTGCAGGTAAAACTTGTTTTTGGAAAGAAGTAGGGGCTTGGAACCCGCTCAGCTTCAGGGCTGATATAACTTTATCCATTTTGTCCTGGTGCCTGAAATTGTGAAACAAACTGATATCCTGCCTGATTTTTTTCTAAGTTAAGGATATCTTTAGAGATGATTTTTGTCAAGAAATTGAGAGTTGAGGGGAGATTGTAGTGAGGAAAATTTTAATTATTTTATGTTTATTTCTTTTTTCTGTATCTTTATATGCAGAAGTTTTTACTTATAAGTATAGTCAGGGTGAAAAGTATAAAATTGTCTCTGTTGTGGATGAAAATGTCTATCTTGATGGTCTTTTTCTTCATCAAGCAAGAATTTTAAGTAAGATATCTGTAGAGATTATAAAATCATTTGAAGATGGAAGTAGTGAAATTGAAGCTAATTATTTAATATCTGAAAAACTGCATGAAAATGTGCAGGTATATGCTTTAGACCAGGAATATTACTCTTCTTTTAACAGAGATAAAACTGGTTTAATTGATATAGATCCCTCATATTTTATGCCTGTTGTCAGGAATGTTCCTTTGTTTGATGGACGTGATTATCAGCCTGGTGATTCATGGGAGATGGAAGGGTATGAAGTTCATGATTTCAGAGCCAGTTATGGTATAGAGGAAGCTTTTAGTTTTCCTATAAAAGTAAAGTATAAATATCTTGGAAAGGGAGAAAAGGATGGAAATGAGTATGATATTATATCCATCTTTTATTCAATTTCTGAGCGTAGTTCAGAGTATTATTCAAGGTATTCAATATATCCTGTAAAGATAACTGGTTACTCGGATCAAACTATGTATTGGGATAATATTACTGGAAGACCATATGCCTATGAGGAGGAATTTAGTATTCGTGTAAATCTATCTAATGGGCAAATGCATGAGTTTACAGGTACCGCTGCTGCCAGGGTCACTGAGTCTGAATTAATGGATAAAAATTTAATTGCAAAAAATATTGGGGAGCAGCTTGAAAAGGAAAGACTTGAAAATGCAGTTGTTAATATTGATGAAAATGGTGTTACAATTACCCTTGGGAGTATAAATTTTGGAGCGGATTCTTCGGAATTAAGCTTTGCAGAGAAAAAGAAACTAGATGTAATTATTGATATTTTAAAAAATTATCCAGAGAGAGATGTACTTATTACAGGGCATACTGCCTTGGCAGGAACACCAGGTGGGCGTCTGGAGCTATCAAAGCAAAGAGCGTCTATGGTTGCTGAATACTTTTTTTCTGAGGGTGTCAAAAGGCGGGATCAGCTTCTTATAATTGGAAAAGGAGCAACAGACCCAATAGCTGATAATAGTACTGCTGCGGGAATGACTTTAAACAGACGTGTAGAAATAACAATTGTTGAAAATTAAAATTTACAAAGACAGGCAGGGGTAAAATGGGAGCATCGGTAGTTTTATATAGAGGTATTGAGAAAACTATAAAAAATATGGAAAGCAGCATGGAGAATAAAAAAGACACGATTGCTGATCTTTTTGTAAAATCAGGATTTATGTTACCAGAGGATCTGGTGGAGGATCTTTATCAGTATTATCTGGATACAGGTTGGGGTTCTGATACTAATGATATTTCTGAACCAGATCAGCTTAGAGAACTCGGATATCATTTGGTTGATGTCATCGATCTTTTTGATATGGATTATGATGAAAAGAAAGACCCTTTAGTTCTTGAAGAGTGGATAACTATTAAAAACATGTTTTCCACGTATGCAGATGATATTGAGGATGATCTTCTTACATATGTAATGCAGTTTGCTATAGCAAAAGGGGCGTTTCGGTAGGGATCGGTTTTTTTGGTAGGGACAGGTCGCGACCTGCCCCTACCAAGAATCACGACCAAATACCCTGTTCAATCAATTGTTTTGTAACTGCCTCTGCCCACCCTCTGTTTGCATGGGGATTTGCCGGGCTTGGATGAAGTATAGCTGATATTTTATATTTTTTACCAATATTCATAGTTTCTGTAACTCTAATAAAATTTTTCTCTGCATATTTTCCTACACCAACCAGGAACTCCGGTTCCATAATTTCGATTACCTTTTTTAGGTGGGTATCACATATTTCAGTTAGAGGGTTTCTTTCAGTTGCAGGAAGTTTGTCTGGAGTTAGATTTTTGCCGCCTTCTTCCATAAAAACGAGTGGGCAGTAGTTTTCAATATAATGATTCTGGAAAAAAGCTGCTGCAGTTTTATATCTTTCTTCCATTAGCCCCCACAATCTTCTTCCACTTACTTCACTTCTTGGGCAGTCCCATCCATGAATTGGACGTTTGGGGTGAGAACTTATGGGTTGAAATATTTTTCCATCTATTTTTAACCAATCTCTGGAATAAGTAATTTCTCCAAATGGAATTCCTGTTTGAGCCATACCCCATGGTCCGGGATTCATTCCAAGGAAGAGAACTTTCTTTTTTCCTGTTCCATATTTTTTTATATAGTCTAAGTGGGTCTCGTTTGCATAAATCAGAGGGTTGTAGACATGGTGTACTTTGCCACCAAATTTTAATTTGTCTGTTTCTTTAGCCAGGATTGCTGTTGCTTCAAGGAGTTGTTTTTCTATTTTATTCATCTGATTCCTAAATTTATATATCCGCTTATTTGATCTACTAATCCCCGAAACATTTCTGAATGTGTATATTTTAGTCCCAGACCTGGAATTATTCCTACACTGGAAAATTTTAATGTTTCAAAGTAATATCCCATATCAAAGGATATAGTGGATCCAAATTCTATATTTCCAATGTAACTAAGAGTTGTATTAGGAATTAGGAGAGAACTGCCTATACCTAATCCAATAGTTAGACCTTTTTGAAAAGGAATATACTGGACTCCAACAGATAACAGCACTGTATATATCTGAAATGAGTCTGAGGAGTCTGAAAAAATATCTATTCCACTATTAAAGGTACCTGTCCATGCTATAGTAGGGGATATCTGTTTGCCAAATAAGAAATCTATACTAAAAGGTATTCTGCTTAAAGAACCTTTATCCATAGAATCCAGTACTGTTTGAATATCATTGTGATAGAAAGTATAAGATGAACCCATTCCAAGTTGAAATATGTAATTATTTGATATACTTGGTTCTTTATTTATTTCTTCCTGTGAAAAAACGGAGTTTACACTGATAAGAATAAAAATAAGAGTAAAAATATATTTTTGCATTTTTTAACTCCACAGTAACTGAAATATCAAATAATTGACTATATATATTCTATCATGATTTTTTTCGGCTATCAATAATACAGTAAATACCGAAAGTTAGAAAATTAAGAATCTATTGGGGCTCTTACTGATTATATATGTGCTAAATACTCTTCAAGGGCTTCTGTAACTACACTATTTAGATTTAATCCCTTTTCTTTTGCATATAAAGAGGCCTTACGGTGAAGATCACTTCCTGTACGAACATTAAAACTTCCTCGAAATGATTTGTCTGGTTTAAGGTTTTCAGCTTTGCAAAGTTCCAAATAATCATCAACTGCTTCTTCGAAAGCATTTTTTAAACTTATTGCATCTGTTCCTTCATAATTAACAAGGCTTTTTATATATTCAATCTTTCCATAAAACACTTGATCGTCATCACTATAATGCACTGATCCATAATATCCCTTATACTGAATCATATCTTTCATAATATTTCCTCCTGTCTTAATAGATCCAATACCTGGTCTATTGCGTATCGTTTTAAAACATTTTGAGGATGAGGTTTGTGTAATGTAACAGCTGCAGCCGAATGGTGTAAAAATCTTCGACGGGAGCCCCCTGTTCTACCAGTTTTTACCTCCCAATAACCCAGGTATTTAAGTAAACTTGTCAATTCATCCCAGGTAAAATCTTTTGGTCTTTGCTGGAATCTTGAAATAAGTTTTTTCTTTCGACTCATAATCCTCTTCTTTTTATTAAATATGATATATGATTTTAATTAATATTGCAACTAAAATTAGTTGCAATATTTTTGCTACACCTGCATTACCTCAAATTCAAAAATAGTTGCAGAATTAACTCTTCTTAAAAATAACTACCCGGAAACCCCTGTATTTTCGTGAAACAAGCTGTATCCAACCATTGTGAGTTTTAACTGCCCCGGCAATATTAGAACTTTTACCTGTTATTACCAGTATACCATTAGTAGTCATAATATCTAACAAATTGGCCAGTATTGTGTCATCCGGGTTGTCTAAGGATATTAGGATTGAATTGAAAGGAGATTGTGTTTCATTTATTGATGGAGATGCATTATTTGCAGGAGAGACGCGATAAATCGTGTTTGTACGAAGTTCCTCAAGACAACATATGTGTTTCAGTGATAGGTTCTCTTCGTTTATATCAGTAAAAGTATCCAAAAGATTGTCTCTGCTAATCTTAAGCTGAAGAATATCTCTTGAAGCAAGAACTGTTTCTGTTATTTTCCCTTTATTGGCAAGATGTGTTATTAGGGGTAGGTGTCCCTGTCCCGGATTCCAGAATAGTGTTCTCCCGGAGACAGACTGCTTTTCCAGCAGATGTGCTGCCAGATCAACGGGATAGGGAACAGTATCAAAACCTGGAATGTTATAGACAGATTTTAGAGTGTAACGCAGCTTCTTTAGTTTAAAGTCGTTGATTTCCCTGATATAGCACTCTTTTAGCTTTTGTTCATCATTTTCTTCAGCCTGAGTCTCTCTGTAATCTATCTTTTTAAAGTGAAAAATACTGTATTCTCTTGTATCCTCAGTATAGATTATTTCTGCTTTTGTTTTTCTAATTGCAGTAAGAATAGTATCTTTTAAAGTTGCTACAATAACAATACAGCAGATTCCTTCAGGTGAAAGGTAAGTTAAGCTGCTGTCAACAAAATCCCTAAGAACAGGTTCCCCTGCTTTTGCAGGTACATTTGAAATTATCAGATCCTGAGAGTTTGTTTTTAATCCTTCAAGAGCAAGGTTTCCATTATAATTAATATCTTTTATTTTATTACGCCTGGCGTTTTCTTTAGAAAATGAGAGCGCCAGGGCGTCACGATCCTGGAGTGTTACGTTAAGTTTAGGGTATTTTTTTTTCAGAGAAAGTCCAATTACTCCAACACCGCATCCAACATCTGTTACTGTGTTAATTTTCTGGAAATCAATTTTTTGAGCAATAGTTTTTAGTAATAACTTAGTACCGTTGTCTATGGAATAGGAGCTGAATAAACTCAAAGAGAGAAAAAAAGAGAGGTTCACTCCGTTAAAACGGAATGGAACCTCTTTATTAGAATATTTTCCGACTAAATTCAACTATTAACCCGTTCGATATATTCTTTTGTTTCTGTATTTATCATTATTCGTTCACCCTGTTTGATAAAAATAGGGACTTTAACTTCCAGCCCTGTTTCAATGGTGACTAACTTAGAAGCACCCTGGACTGTATCTCCCTTAACCCCGTCAAATGCTTCTGTCACTTCATAAACAACTTTAAATGGAATTATAATATCAAGGGGTTTTTCTTCCCACATTATTATTTTATATGTATCCCCATCTCTCATTAGAAGTTTGTGGTCTGCAAAACCTTCCATGGGAATTTCAAACTGATCGTATGTTTCGTTGTCCATAAAGTGGAATGATTCTTCATCACTGTATAGATACTGACATTCTTTATCTTCTACATTTATTTCCTCAATATTATCCTGTGTTTTCATAGTTTCTTTAAGAACCCGGCCAGTCTCAGGACTTTTTAGTTTTAAACGAACAAATGCTGAACCCTTTCCCGGGTTTACAAAGTCTCGTTCAACCACAAGAAATGGCGAACCTTTTATTAGAAGAGCCATGCCCTTATATATTGCTCCTGCTTTCATATCTTTCTAACCTCAATTTATATATTTTAACCTGTTAGTTTTACTATTCGGTTTCTGAGCTTGTCGAATGACAGTCTCTTATCAACGTATCAGAAAACGGAAATAAAATCACCCCTTCAATTGATGATGATCCAGTAAGAAGCATTACCAGTCTATCTATACCCAGCGCAACTCCGGAACATTCAGGGAAGTCACTATTAAAAATTAAATTGTAATTACTGTCAATATCTGGAATTACCCTGGAAGTGGATATTTTTTTTATATATTCAGTATCCAAAGTGTTTTTTACTTTTCCACTGTCTGTTTCTTCGCTGTAGCAGTTTGCCAGCTCTATTCCATTAACATACAGTTCCCATCGTTCTCTCCATGGAGTTCCTTTTAATTCCTTAGCCAGACAGAGTATCTGTTTTGGATAATTATAAAGAATAACAGGTCTGTTTTTGGGAAGTTTTGGTTCTATAAAATTTAAAAATATCCTGTTAAAAATATCTTCCCAGGTATCTGTATTTTCAATTTCCAAATCCAGTTTTTCTGCTTCAATTTTTATAAGGATTCTGGTCTGACATTTTAATAGGTCAACAGAAATATATTCTTTAAAAATTTCGTTTATACTCATTTTAATGAATGGTGGTTTAAACCAGGAGGGGGTATCTTTGTTACAAAGGGATAAAAATAGATCTTCAGTAGTTTTAATAGAATCCAGATAATTTACATCCATTGTATACCATTCAAGCATTGTAAATTCAGGATTATGATCCTTTCCTATCTGTTCACTGTTTCTAAAGCTTTTTGTTATTTGATAAATGTTACCAGACCCTTTGGCAATAAGTTTTTTCATAAAGACTTCCGGAGAAGGAATCAAATAAAACTGGCGTTCTCCATGGAATTCACTTGAAAATGTTGTTTCAAAAACCTCTATAGTAGATTCAGGTATAAGTTCCTGTGCCAGAATGGGAGTTTCCACTTCCAGGTATTCATTTGCCTGGAAAAAAGCTCTGATTTGACCAAGTATAGCACTTCGTATTTTTATGTTTTGGATATTCATGAAGTTAATGTATCAGAAAATGTTGGAA
>JAOZPU010000092.1:7100-11914 GCA_029932585.1 Spirochaetia bacterium
AGTACAGGGCTGCACCCTGTAGGAGAGATATTACACCCCTTCGGGGCTAAGACTGGGTTAGGGCGGAGGGATAGGCTGGCTGGGAGTGTCTGGGTCGTAGGAGGTGTGTTTCTGTCTTAGGCTCACAGGGCTGCACCCTGTGTAAGGGGATAGGACACCCCTTCGGGGCTAAGACTGGGGTTAAGATCTGGCTTGATTTATTGTAGTACTTCGTTTAGTAATAATTATAAGCCGAATATATCAGAAAACAGGAATAATAAGAATGGAAAACAAAGAGTTAGCAGAGCGTATTGGTGGAAAGCTAAATATAAACAAGCGTCAGGTTGGGACTGTTATAGATTTGCTGGATGAGGGTTCTACTATCCCTTTTATTGCCAGATATAGAAAGGAAGCAACTGGAGAACTTGATGAGGTTGCAATTCTGGATATTCGGGATCAGCTGGAAAGCTTTAAGAAGTTTGACAGTAGAATGCAGGCTATTCTTAAGTCTATGAATGAACTGGATTGTTTAACCAGTGATCTTGAGAGAAAAATTCAAAATGCACAAACGCTTTCTGCTCTTGAGGATATCTATTTGCCATTTAAACCAAAGCGTAGAACCAGGGCTATGGCGGCTAAAGAGAGGGGCCTTGAGGCCCTGGCTGATTATATTCAAAAGAACCAGTCTTCTGCTTCAGAAAACGAGGCTCTGAAATTTGTGAAGGGTACTAAGGATGTTTCTTCTGTCTCTGAGGCTCTCTCGGGTGCAAGGGACATAATAGCAGAAAGGATTAGTGAAGATTCTTCTCTCCGATCAGATTTAAGAGCTTATTTTAAAAAACATGCAATTTTGAGTTCTAAAATAATAAAGGGGAAAGAAACGGATGGAATTAAGTATACATCCTATTTTCAATGGTCTGAGAATGCTTCCAGATCTCCCTCTCATAGAATCCTTGCAATATTTAGGGGAGCCTCTGAGGGGTTCCTTCGATTCCATATATTACCCGATGAAGAGTTTTCCCTTAAATTGATAGAAAAGAGATATGTTAAAGCAGAAATATCTGCAGACAACTGTGGTAACCAGGTTTTGACAGCAGTGAAAGACAGTTACAAGCGTCTATTGGCTCCTGCTATGGAAACTGAGATGAAGAATTATTTGAAAGAGAATGCTGATACAGAGGCCATCAGGGTTTTTGGGAAAAATTTAGAAGAACTTCTTCTTGAAGCCCCATTAGGTCAAAAAAGAGTTCTTGCTGTTGATCCTGGTCTTAGGACAGGGTGCAAAGTAGTTTGCCTGGATTCTTCAGGAAAACTACTTACAAATGATACAGTCTTTCTTCTTCCTCCACAAAAAAGGATAGATGAAGCCGGGGAGAAAATAAAAACACTAATTGAAGAATATAATATTCAGGCTATAGCAGTGGGTAATGGAACAGGTGGTCGGGAGGCTCTTGCTTTCTGCCAGAATCTTGGCCTGGATAAAAGTATTATTATTACAGCTGTAAATGAAAATGGTGCATCGGTTTATTCCGCATCAGAGGCTGGCCGGGAAGAGTTCCCGGACCATGATCTAACCGTAAGGGGTTCTGTTTCTATTGGTCGTCGTCTTATGGATCCCTTATCTGAACTTATTAAGATAGATCCTAAATCTATAGGTGTTGGCCAGTATCAGCATGATGTAGATCAAAAGGAACTTAAAAATTCTCTGGATGATGTTGTAGCTTTTTGTGTTAATAGAGTAGGGGTAGAGATTAATACTGCCAGTGCCAGGCTTCTACAGTATGTTTCAGGCCTTTCTGGTAAATTAGCATCTGCTATTGTTAAATTCAGGGAGGAAAAAGGTCCATTTAAATCCAGAGAGGCAATTTTATCTGTTCCTGGTATGGGAACTAAATCTTATCAGCAGTCTGCTGGATTTATTCGAGTCAGAGATTCAGAAAATCCTCTTGATAATTCTGCAGTCCATCCGGAAAGTTATCATATTGTTAAAAAAATGGCGACCAGTGTTAATATGTCTCTACATGAATTGATTGAGAATAATTCACTTCTAAATAAACTAGTTCCTGAAGATTATATAGATGATAAAACTGGTATTCCCACAATTCTTGATATTTTGGCTGAACTAAAAAAGCCAGGAAGGGATCCCCGGGACAGCTTTGCATTATTCAGCTTTAAAGAGGGCGTGGATACACCTGAAGATCTGAAAGAGGGGATGGTTCTACCTGGAATAATAACCAATGTCACCGATTTTGGTGCCTTTGCCGATATAGGTGTACATCAGGATGGCCTTATTCATATTAGCCAGCTTTCGAACAGGTTTGTAAAAAATCCTATGGATATTGTAAAAGTTAATCAGAAGGTGACAGTTCGTGTAATGAGTGTTGATATGGAACGAAAACGGATTTCTCTTTCCATGAAAGGGTTATAGGGGTATATTGTTGGTTTATAGGAGATATAATGCAGACAATAAAACCAGGAGACAGTATTCACGGGTTTACCCTAGTATCTGTTTCTGATCAGGAAGAGTATAAAGGAAAGGGTTATACCTTTAAACATAATAAAACAGGAATGGAACTCTTTCATCTTCATAATAATGATACAGAGAATCTTTTTTCTTTTTCTTTTAAAACACCGGCTTATGATAATTCCGGGGTAGCTCATATTCTTGAGCATTCAGTACTTTCCGGATCAAAGCAATATCCAGTAAAAGATCCATTTATGGCATTGATGAAGGGGAGCATGAATACATTTTTAAATGCCATGACCTACCCTGAAAAAACTGTATACCCTGCAGCCTCTCCTGTAGAAAAAGATTATTTTAATATGATGAGTGTTTATGCAGATGCTGTATTTTTTCCACTGTTAAAGAAAGAGGTTTTTCATCAGGAAGGGCATAGACTCGAATTTGATGATGAAGGTCATTTGAATATTGTAGGTATTGTTTTTAATGAGATGAAGGGTGCCTATTCTGATCATGATTCAATAGTTGGTGAATGGTGCTACAGGTCTTTACTGCCGGACACTCAGTATTATTATGATTCAGGAGGAGAACCTGAAGCAATTCCTGATCTTACTTATGGCCAGTTTAAAGAGTATCATGAAACCTACTATCACCCTTCCAATTGTAAGGTATTTTTGTATGGGAATATTCCTTCAGAAAAACAACTTCAGTTTTTAGAAGATAAGTTTTTAAATACTTTTGAATATAAAGCAGTAAATACAGAAATTAGGGAACAAAAAAGGTGGAATAAACCTTATTCTTTGGAACTTACCAGCCCTTTAACAGAGAATGAGAAACCTGAAGGTAAGTCAACCATTGCACTTAACTGGCTTATGAATGATATTGGGAATCCTTTGGAACTTCTTAGTCTTGAGGTTTTAAGTGAAATTCTATTGGCCAATACTGGATCTCCCTTGTATAAAGCTGTTGTAGATTCCGGTTTAGGAGAGGATCTCTCTCCTGTCAGTGGTCTTGAAACCGATGTTAGGGAATTAATTTTCTCTGTTGGTATTCGTGGCACAGATCCTGATAAAAAAGAGGCTTTTGAAAAACTTATTGAAGATGAATTTTTGAATCTTACAAAAAATGGACTTCTTCCTGATATAATTAGGGGTGCTTTAAAAAGAGTTGAGTTTCGAAACAGAGAAATTAAGGGTGGTGCACCTTTTGGTTTAAGACTTATGGGAAAAACTCTTCGTGGATGGCTTCATGGATATAGTCCGGAAACAACCCTGGAATTTACCAGGTGGATGGAAAAATTAAAAACCAGTGTTACTGATGATAATAGGTATTTTGAGAAACTTATTGAAAAATTATTTGTACAAAATAAACATCGATCCACTATAATTGTTCGTCCGGATTCAGAACATACCACCAAACAGGAAGAAGCTCTCAATTTAAGAATTAATAATATTCAAACGACCCTCAATAAAGAAAAAGAAGATCTTATTCGCAAGGATAATGAAACTCTCAGAATTTTTCAGGATACTCCTGACAGTGAAGCTGATACGTTAAAAATACCTTCATTATCATTAGAAGATCTTCCCCGGGATATTACCTATATTAATACCGATCTACTCCATATTGGAGATATTCCAGTTTACTCCCATGATCTTTTTACTAATGGAATTGATTATGTAGATTTCAGTTTTGATATTAAAGGATTAAGTGAAGAGGAAAACTCTTTTTTACCACTCTTTACAAAGATAATTACATCAGGATCATTACCTGATATACCTTATAATGAAGTTGCCAGACTTCTGACACTTAATACAGGAGGATTTGGTTCTTTTCTTGAATCTGCATTAGTACATCCAGATAGAAATTTAGTAAGAGATATTGCTTTTTTTAGAGTGAAATTTTTAGAAAATGATTATAAAAAGGCTCTTGATCTAATTTTCAGGTTATTTACAGAAAGTAAAATCTCTGAAGAGAAAAGATTAAAAGATGTTTTGACTGAAATGAAGAATGATTATATCTCTGCTATAATTCCTTCGGGTAATGCTTTTGCCAATCTCCGTGCCAGCAGCAGATTAAGTGAGACTCTTAGAAGAGAGGAGCGTTGGCGGGGTATTGATCAGCTTCTTTTTTTAAATAGGGTAAATGAAGATCTTGGTTCAGACAGCTTGAAAAAAATTGGAGATATTTTAGAGACAATTAGAACAAAGGTTCTTGGCAGTCAGATGATAAGCCTTAATATTACTGCTTCAGGTAGTGAAATATCCAAAGTTAAAACTTATCTGGAAGGAAAACTGGTAAATTTCCCAAAAGGTATTATATCTTCAGCAGATAGTAATCAACGTATTGAAGTTGAATTTAAGAAACAGGAAGCTCT
>JAOZPU010000260.1 GCA_029932585.1 Spirochaetia bacterium
TATACAACCCACTCAAGCCCAAGCTCAGCAAGCTTTCCAGATCTTGGAACACCTGCTTCATCCCAACCTAAAAATCCATAATACTCAGATTTCATCCGGTTAAAATCTTCTTCATTTACAGACCTGCCTTTTGAAGGACCATCGTACAAAGGCTCAAACATCTTTACAGGAAGCTTATCATCTTTATCTGTAAAACCCCTTCTTAAATTAAGAAGACGCATCATTGTTATTTTACGCATCCCTGCCATCATCAGTTCCCAGAAAGTCATATCCATTCCTGTAGAATATTTTACAAGATCTTCAAGCTCAGGATAAGTATAAAGGCTACCAGCACCCCAGCAAAACATACATAAATTAAGTGAATCTAAAACAGAATAATAATACTGAGAATATACAGCCATGCGAACTTTATTTGTACCTGTGGAATTAACATCATCTGTTTCCATAATTCCAAGACCTCTGGAAGCTTCTGAGTCATCTGTTATAAGCCAGTCATGCTCACTGGACATATGATCTGCACCAAGTGGAACAACTGCATACATCAATGCGAGAGAAGGTTTTACCTGAGGCATATGAACGGCAAAACCATGCCCCTTAACATGAACTGCATATTTCCTGGTTTCCTCTCCAAAGTGCTTTATTGCAGCTTCGAAACCATCGGCAAGAATATCTCCCACACCTTCTCTTTTTCCTACTTGCTCTATAAGCCAGATTACGCTGTCTGAATTTCCAAAACCAAAACCATCATAACCAATCTGTTTATCTGTAATTAAACCCTTCTCTACAGATTCAGCAAGATAAGATACAATTCCTCCTAAGGTAATAGTATCTATTCCATAGGTGTTACAAAGCTCATTTGCTTTTGCAACTGCTACAGGATCAAAAATATCCAGATTTGAACCAAGAACACCAATGGTCTCAAATTCAGGTCCACCCAATTTATCTGTAACTTTATATGGAGCCTCTGATTTTACAGTCTTTCGACAACCAACAGCACAACCATAACAGGTAGTTCCTTTCCCAAGAAAATCTTCTTCATAATTACTTCTGTCAAGTTTTGCATAGTCCTTATGATGACCTGTAGAATAGTTATGCACACAGAGGTTTCCTGCTTCGGCATTACCAATAACAATACCTTCTGTTCCATATTTTTTTATTGTGGAAACAAACCCGGAACCTGGAATTCTGGAAATTGCAGTTTTTGCCAGAGCTTTTAATCCTTCAGGATCTTCAAACTCAACAGTTCCAGTACTGTGTACGACAACTGCTCTTAAGTTTTTACTGCCAAACACAGCTCCCATTCCTGTTCGCCCGTAGGCATCATGAAGATCACTGGATACTGAAGCATACCTAACAAGTTTTTCACCCGCAGGGCCGCACTGCATAACAGAAACACCTTTCTTACCATATTTTTCTTCGAAAATACCTCTGGCTTCCAGTATCGATTTCCCACTTACATTATCTGCACTAAGAATAGAAATATTCTCATCTTCAATTAAGATGTAAGACATTTTTTTTGACTTACCTGTAATAATAACTGCATCCCAGCCGGCTCGTTTTAAATAGGGACCAAAACTTCCACCAGCCTGGGAGTCCCCTATTCCTCCTGTTTCAGGAGATAAAGCAGTAAGGCCACATCGACTTACACCACTTACAGCTGACCCTGTTGTAATTCCAGGTGCAATTGTAACAACATTTTCTGGAGAAAGAGCATCGGTATCTGCATCAGTTTCTTTTAATAAAAAATATGTTCCAAACCCTCCACCACCAAGATACTTCCTATAAAAATCCTGACTAAAAGTTTCTACCTTAGTAGAACCATCAGTAAGATTGATTCGTAAAAATTTACCTGTATATCCTTTTGACATCAGTAAGACCTCCTTAGGTTGCATGGCCGAGCAGCAAACTTGTTTGCGACCAGGCTTAAAAAGCTTCTTTAAGAAGTGACATCAGGTCATCCTGAGTACAACTTCTGGAATTTGTATAATGACAAGGATCAAGAAAGGCTTTTCCGCCAATCTCTTCCAACTGTTCTTCTTTTACACCAACTTCCCTAAGAGAAGCTGGTATTCCAATTCTCTTGTTAAGAGCTCTTACTTCTTCAATTGCTTTTTCAGCAGCTTCAAGTTCATCCATTCCAAATATATTTATTCCAAACTCTCTTGCAACAATTGCATATTCTTTTTTAGAAACTTCTTTGTTGTAGTTCATAACAAAAGGGAGAACTATAGCATTGGCAAGACCATGCTGAAGATTACAAACTGCAGATAATGCATGAGAAAGAGAATGAGCAGTTCCAAGATCTTTTTGAAAAGCAACAGCTCCCATCATAGCTCCAAGCATCATATATCCTCGAGCTTCTATGTCCGTTGGGTCTTTAACTGCTTTTTCTAAATTCTTAATAACCAGCTCAATACCTTTTACTGCAATTCCATCACACATTGGGTGAAAAACAGGAGCTGTTAAAGATTCAATATTATGAGTTAATGCATCCATTCCGGTAGCTGCTGTAAGATGCGGAGGAAGAGAAACTGTTAATTCAGGGTCCAGAACTGCTCTGGCAGGAATCATTAACTGATGGCAAAGAAAAATCTTTCTTCCCTGAGATGTAGAACTGATTACAGAGCACTTTCCAACTTCACTTCCGGTACCCGCAGTAGTTGGTATTAGTATAATTTTTGGAAGAGGACCTACTATCTCTTTTTTAGTACTGGACTGGGCATCATAATCTGCTATATCTCCGCCTTCTCCAACAAGCACTGCAAGAGCTTTCGCTGCATCCATGGGGCTTCCGCCACCTACACCTATAATAAAATCACAACCTGCGGCCTTATATACAGCAACACCATTCTCAACATCAATGTCATGAGGGTTCGGCTGAACACCTGAAAATACTTTGTATTCTATACTTTTCTTTTCCAGTACTTTTAAAATACTTTTAAAAGAATCTGTCTTCTCCATCATAGGATCTGTCACAATTAAAGGTTTTTTAACTCCCAATTCCTTAAACTCTACTGGTAGTTCCCCAATAGAACCAGGTCCATATATTATGGACACAGGGAATGAAAACCGTGTGATCTCTTTTACCATCTTTTTTTCTCCTTT
>JAOZPU010000011.1:0-29289 GCA_029932585.1 Spirochaetia bacterium
CTATTGTCAGCCTTCCTGTAGAATTTGATAATTCTCTTCATGATTAAAAGTTAGCAAAAGTGCGAACTTTTGTCAAGATAAATATTCAGATTATCTAAATGGTCTCTTCTTGACTTGGCTACAGAATCAGAAAAACTTTTTCCTTTTGCATGCTGCTTTTTAATCCAGTGACATTTATTCCAGATAAAAAACTCTTCTATGAATTGGTTAAGAGTAATAAAGTCTTTATCCTCACCTTCTTTAACTAGCTGTCTATGAAATGCTTTTGCTTCATTCTCTTTTTTACATCGAGTTGATTTCCGAATCTGTTTACCGTTCTCCATAAACCAGTAATACCAGACTTCTTTACCATTTACTATTCTTGGCACAAGTGTAAATTTACAAGCTATAAAGTGAATTATTTACTCCTGTGTTATAAATCTATATACACAAAATATGCACACTTAGCAAAAAAATCGCCAAAAATGTCAAGCAATTTACTATTTCGTTGTATTACAACGACTTACACCACTCAAAGTTAGCGAGCGAAGGGAATCGAACCCTCGGCACGAGCTTGGGAAGCTCGGGTATTACCATTATACGACGCTCGCAATGATTAGCAACAGAATTTTACTCTATAGATAGAGATCTTACGACCTCTCTTATTTTTTCATCTCCATTGATAGATATTGTAATTGTTGATCCGTCAGAAACTATGTATGGAATAGTTAATAATCCACCAGCATGATACAGCTTTGCCAGTGTACTCTCGATGCCACCGGGAGTTATTGATTTAACCTCAACAGGAACTTTTACAGGATATATGGGAAGATCTTTTTCCAATATCCCAAAAATATAACCCTGTTCAATTTCCACTGGCTCTGTAATAAAAATTTGTCTGACAGTATCTGCAGGAACTTCAGATTCTGCAGTTGGACTTTGATTTATAACCATACCAGGGACCTCTCCCCTCTTTGCGGTTCGTGAAGAGAAGGTAAAAGGAAAACTATCTGAAATAGCAAGCTGTAAAGCTCTTTGCCAGGAAGTCCCTTCGTAATCACGTACAGGTGTTAGAGAACCTTCCGGTCCTTTACTGACAATAATACTAAGATCTGTAAGTATTGTAATTTCAGTACCTGGAAGGGGTTTTTGTTCAAGAACTGTTCCCGGAGTCGATTCATCATATATATAAATATAGGGTTTATTTAATTTTAATAGTGGACCATAACTGGTTACAAGGCTTTTCAGGTGATTCTCAAGCTCAATTAGTCCCCAGCCTGTGTAGTCTTCCAGTTTTTCCACAGAAGCGCCTTTACTTACTTTCAAAAGCACTCTGGTTCCAGCTTTAACAAGTGTACCCTGTTTTGGATCCTGTCCAAGAACTGTACCTTTATCAGACATATTACTTGAATATCGCAGCTGTACTTCTGCATAAAGAGCCCTGTCCTGAAGATCTATTACAGCATTTGCAAGATCCAGACCCGACATATCCGGAACCATAGTCAGCTCTTTACTGTCTATTGTTACAAGAAAAGTAATCAACGCAATGACAATCATCAGCACAACAGATCCAAGGGTTGCGTAAATAACCATATTAAAAAACTTTCGCTCAGGATCTGCCGATTCTACATCTTTATTCCTGAAAAGACCTTTAAAAAAGTTACTCATTATTCCCCCCGAGAACACTTCCAATAAAATTTTGCGTTCCATTTATAAATGATTTCCAATCATTAGCTTTCTTAGATTGTAACTGCAAAAACTTAACTACCAGAATACCATCGCCTGTTTGTATCAAAATTCCATTGTCCTTGTCAAATCCAAGGACTTTTCCAGGTTCACCAGAGAGATCTGTTTCTCCATTAAAAACAGAACCTTCCAGGATCATTAAACTCTTATCTTTATATTGTGTAAAAGCTTTTGGCCATGGAGTATAGGCACGTATCATACGATAAATTTGAACAGCACTTTCATTCCAATTTATTTTTCCATCTTCTTTATTTATCTTTGTACAATAAGTAGCTAAGTTATGATCCTGCTCTTTTTCATTTATACTTCCCGATTCAATTGCTTTTAATGTTTTTACAACTATTTCTGCACCTTCGGCTGAAACAAAAGAACTAAGGCTTTCTGTTGTTTCATTTCCACTAAGTTTAATAAACTGCTGATTGAGCAGGGCACCTGTATCCATCTCTAAATTTATTCGCTGAATACTAATACCTGTTTCATTTTCTCCATTTATAATGGCAGAGAGTATTGGAGAACTGCCTCTGTATTTAGGAAGAAGTGAAGGATGAACATTTACCCCCCCCATAGGAAACATAGATAGAAATTTTGGACCGAAAATTTTACCATAAGCAAAAACAACAAGAATATCAGGTTTTAAACTAATAATAGTATTTCGAACTTCACTATTCAAAGAATGAGGTTGTAAAACATTTAGATTGAGTTCCACAGCTTTTGTTTTTACAGGATTAAATTTAATCTTACGCCCCCGGCCTGTTACTTTATCCGGGTTAGTAAGAACACCAACAATATCAAAGTTCAATGCAACTTTTTCCAGTGAAGGAACTGCTATTTCAGGAGAACCAGCAAAAACAACACGCATTAGCTAATTTTACTCTGACGCTTTTCATAAACAGTTATAATTCTTTGTCTCTTTTTTTCCGTAAGGTGATCTATAAAGAGAACACCCTTTAGATGATCAATTTCATGTTGAATAACTCTGGCCAGTATACCATGAGCATCAATTTTAAAGGGTTTTCCCTCAAGGCTCCAGGCCTGAACAGTAATAGATTCAGGACGCATAACTTCACTGTAAACCCCAGGAATACTCAAACAACCCTCTTCATAGGGTGAAATTTCCTGAGAAGTCCCAATTATATCAGGATTTATAAAAATTCGGGGTTCATCTTCCGGTACATGACAAACAAAAAGCCTTTTTTCCACTCCAACCTGTGGACCGGCCAAACCAATGCCATCGTTCGCATGCATGGAATCAATCATTGCTACTGCAAGATCTTCAAGTTTTTTATCGAAAACAGCAATAGTTGCACATTTCTTTCTTAAGGTCTCATTACCTAATGTAAGTATATCTAACATGCGTACATATTACATAAAAAATAATAAATCGGCAACCACTGTAGGGGCAGTCCCAGAGGATCGATTTATCGACCCTCTGTGGCTGCCCTTCGTTCAAAACAATATCAGCCTCCATCACAAGAGACTTACTGGATCTACATCTATTTCCATGTAGACTTTTGATATTGTAGCAACCTGTTTTAGATGATCCACAGCCTCGTGGGCAGCATTAAAATTTTGTGTACGTATTAAAATTTGATATCGAAAATTTCCAGCTATTTTTTTAACAGGACATTCTGCAGGACCAAGGGTCTCAACCTTATCCAGTTTCCATCCTTCAAGGGATCTATACACTTTTTCTGAGTACTCAATAACATCAGCTTCCTTTACTCCCCTGAATACAAGTCTAAACAGTCTTGAAAAAGGGGGGAATCCAAGCATTTTTCTTTTTTCTATCTCATCTTTGTAATAAGCTTCCTGTTTATTCTCCGCAGCCATTCGTATAGCATTATTTTCCGGATCATAAGTTTGTATAAGAACCAGACCATCTGGAGTATATCGTCCAGCTCTGCCGGAAACCTGTGTTATAAGTGAAAATGTTCGCTCTCCTGCTCTAAAATCAGGAAGATGTAATCCACTATCGGCCAGAACAATACCAACCAATCTCACGCCCGGAAAATTCAAACCTTTGGCAACCATCTGAGTTCCAAGAAGAATGTCAATCTTTCTATCTTTGAAATCCTTTAGGGTTTGTGCCAAAGAACCCTTCTTTTTTACTGAGTCTGAATCAATTCTTGCAATACTTAAATTTGGAAAATATTTTTTTACCTCATCTTCAACCAACTCAGTACCAAACCCGGAATATCCCACATCCAGGGAATTGCAGGAAGGACAAACAGATACTGGCTGGTGAACAGAACCACAGTAGTGGCAGATCATTCTATTAGTATTTTTATGGTAGGTCATTGATACAGAACAATGTTTACATTCCATATCCCAACCACAGGATTTACAGTGAAAAAAATATGAAAACCCTCTTCTATTTAGAAAAAGAATGGTCTGCTTACCTTCAGCATGTGTAATTTTCATCTCATTTATTAATTCTTTCGACAAAGGGCCACTGGAACCCTTCAAGTCAACAATTCGATTCTCCGGAACAGCACCACCAGAAAGTCGCTTAGTCAGATTTAACCTTTGAATAACTCCCTCCTCCATTAACTGATAAGCCTCAATGGAAGGAGTGGCAGAGCCCATAACAAGCCGTGCAGAACTTAAAGATGCTCGTTTCATTGCAACCTGACGGGCATGATATCTGGGAGCTCTACCAGATTTATATGAACCTTCGTGCTCTTCATCAATAATAATCAAACCCAGTTTTACTGCAGGTGCAAAAATTGCACTTCTGGCACCAATAATTAATACTGCTTCTCCTCTTCGTATTTTATGCCACTCGACCAACCTTTGGGATGGGGTAAGTGCAGAATGAAGAATAGCTACTCTATTGTGAAATCGACTTTTAACCTGACTTGTAAGTTGATGAGTAAGTGATATTTCAGGGACAAGATATATAACACTTCCACCACCACTAATAACTCTTTCTGCAGATTGAAGAAAAACCTCAGTTTTTCCTGACCCGGTTATTCCATAAAGATAGAGTAATTTTTTAACCGAACCAGTAATTGCTTCAACAGCATCAATTTGCTCCTGGGATAATGTTCTGGGAACAATACTTACAGGATCTTCAGAATCAAAAGCAGGTGTCCTGCTGTCGCGTCTACCCCCGGGGAGCATAGAAGAGAGAGCCTCTCCAAGGGAACAAAAATACATAGAAGAGATCCATGATGCCAGATCTATTTCTGCTTTTCCAAATAAGATTTTTTTATCAATAACTCTGGTTATAGGTTTTATTTTAAAATCAACTGAAGGTTTAACAGAGCTTTCAGAAATTACAAAACCAGTTAGAGATCTTCTGCCAAAAGTTGCAATAACTCTAAAACCAGTCAGGTTATCTTCATCTTTGGCCATATATGTAAAAGAACCATTTACTGGTGTATTAAATACTACCTGAATATATTTTGTGTTGTCATTCATTTAGATTTATATTATCCAGACAGACCTTAACTTGTTTAAGATCTTCCCAAACAGGTTTTCTGTATTCTTCAGGATTACGAAGTACCCCACTGGGATGATAGGTAGGTATAAGAGAAGCTCCTCTATACTTATAGACCTTCCCCCTAAGCCTGCCGATTCCTTCATTTTTTCCTGTTAAAACCTGACTTGATATTCTTCCAACAGAAAGAATTATAGCTGGTTTGATAATGTTTATCTGTCTTTGGAGAAATGGAAGACATGCAGCCATTTCATCGGGATGAGGATCCCTGTTCCCTGGAGGACGACACTTAATAATATTTGTCAAAAAAAGATGTTTTTCTCTCTCCAGACTAATTGCATCCATCCATTTATCCATGTACTGCCCTGCCCGCCCTACAAATGGGAGACCTGATTTATCCTCATCGGCTCCCGGAGCCTCTCCAATTATCATAAGAGCAGGATTAACGGAACCAGAACCAGGAACTGTTTTATTTCTGGTTTCACATAACTTACATTTTGTACAAACAGAGATCTCTTCTGCAATTTTTTCAAGACTATCGGTTGATATTGTAAGTCCGGAATGTTCTTCCTTATCACCTGTTTTTAAGTAGTCTGATGTTATGTTTAAGAGATTCCAGAAATCTGTCAGTATTCTATTATTATCCAATTAGCAGCCTTCCTAATAATATATTTTATGGAAAAACAATCCCTTTGAAGGAGCTGTTGTTCCTGCCATTTGTCGATCTTTACTTATCAAAGCTTCATCGAATCCAGCTGCTCCTGATTCTAAAGAAGCATATTTTAAGATTGATCCAACTATAGATCTTACCATCTTCCATAAAAAGGCATTGCCTTCTATTTGGAATACAGTAAGATCACCTTCTTTATAAAATGAAGCTGAAAAAATTTCTCTTATTTTTGACTCGTTTTTATCACCTGCACTCGTAAAAGTAGTAAAATCATGGATACCTTTAAGTTTTTCAGCACAGGCATTCATTATATTAATGTCAGGGATATCTCTAATTTGTGTACAAAAAAATCTGTTAAAAACAGTGTATCCTGTTATATCGGTAAAATAATACTTATAAACACGCCTTTTTGCACTAAATCTTGCATGAAATTTTTCATCAACATATACACTACTAATAATAGAAATATCTCCTGGTAAAAAGGTATTTATTGCATTTTTAAATCTATTTTCCGGAATTTCCAGTTCAGTATCAAAATGGCAAACCTGAGCCCTGGCATGTACTCCGGAATCGGTCCTGCCTGCAGCAGTCACACGAATAGCCTTTTTATGCATTTTAGAAAGAGCTTCTTCCAAAACTCCCTGTACGGTTCTTCCCTCATTTTGTATTTGCCAGCCAAAAAAATTTGTTCCGTCATAAGAGAGAACAATCTTAAGCCTACGACTAGACATCCTTTGTCCGTCTTTTTATTTCATCGCCAATAGAAGAATGCAGATCTTTAGCCTTAGTTAATAAAGCCTCTGGTTTATTTTTTGATGCCTTCCCCATACCAAATATTCTTGCAACGGTAGTTCTTGCCCTTTCTAAAGATTTCACCCTCTTTGAATCATCCGAATCAGGTCCATAATAGTATTCCAGTAAAGCACTAACATAAAGAACTCCATCATAACCATAATTTTTATCCAGGTCAGGTCCAAGACTAACAACTTCAGTGAGGGATTCTGTTCCGGCTCCATCGTACTCTATAGAAAGATTATAGAAAAACCCTGCTTTTCTATAAAACAGTTTTCCAAGATAATCATAATTTTCATCCGGATATTTTCCATGTAGATCCATAAATAACCAGGCTGCTCTATAAGAGGAAAGTCCCTGCTTTATAACAGGGCTGAAATCATGGGGGAAATGATCATAACACATCATTGCAAGATAATACCCTGCAGTACCTTCCTGAAGTTTTCTATGTTCTCTAAAATCTAACTCTTTAAACAATTTTTCTATACTGTCAAAACGTTTCTTTTTATCATTTGCAATAACTGATACAATCTCGGGAGGTATCTCCTTAAAGTCATTTGGAAATGCTGCATAGTAACATTCCGGACAAACTGTAACAGGATAGAGGAGAGGGTTAACTTCTCCATATTTTTGAGATGGCTCATAAAACCTTCTAAGCTCATCTGTAAGATCTCCAGCAATAAGCCTTCCTCTTCCTGTTCGAATATCTTCTTTATAAAATTCGGCTTCACATACAGGACAAACTATAGCTTCTTTTGAAAAATAGGATATCGAATTCAGAGCACTATTACTCATAATTAACCCTCAATTATAACTACTGCTACTGCCGCTTCCTCTTCATGGGAAAGGGACAGATGAACCCACTTACCGCCTATGTCCATAAATGCATCTAAAGCTGTCTCATGAAGAATTATCTCTGGTTTCCCATTATGATTATTTTTGACCTCAATATCTGTTAGTTTAAGACCTTTCAAACCAGTACCAAGAGCTTTTCCAAAAGCTTCTTTAGCTGCAAATCTTGCTGCAAGAGATAAAATATAGGAACTACCCCTGCTTTTTGCTGCTTCAATCTCATTTTCATGAAAGTAACGTTTAATTATGCCATCAACATCACTCCAATGTTTCATTCTGTTTACATTCACAAAATCTATTCCTAAACCTATAATCATAAAAAATACTCCTATTCTAATTTATTTCTAAAATTTTAACTTTAATTTCTTTTGGTTCATAATTCAAGACCAGTATACCAGCAGGTACATCGGGAATAACCGGAAGATTATACTGACCTGGTTTTTTTAATGTTGAGCAATCTACTGTAAATCTGAAATCATTAGGTACAAACTTATCAAGTTCAAGCATTTCACCCTGAATCTCCATAGAATAAATTCCCTGAAATTTTTCTATTTGCAGTTGACTATCCAAATCTATGGCAATTATCTCCACTCCCAACATGGATCTAACAACAGAAACAGGTTTGATAGATGCTGAAAACTCCACAATATCACCACCGGAAAATGCAAGTGAAGAGTCTGGCTTTTTCAACCTGACCCGAGTGGAAAAATCTTCGATTTTTGAACTGATATCAACCTCTTCAGTAAAAATCTCTTTGAGATTTTCAATCTTACTTCTGCTCCCATAGACTTCAACAGAGGATGGTGTTATAAAATTCTGAATCATTTCATATCCTTTTTCTGTATAACCTATAACAGTAGGGATAACTTCCAGTGTTTTTAACATTAAAGATTCTATTTGTAAATTTAATTCTCTTGGCTCAACTCTAATTTCAAGAGAACTAATATCCATTGCAAACCCTTTTTTCTTTATTTGTACCGGAGCTCTAAATCTACCCTCTCTGCCATATTCAGAAAAATCAGCAGAAGCTTCAATTTCATCCTCCAATACAAGCTTAATATCCTCATTCCTTCCTTTTATAATAATCCGGACAGTTTCAGGGACATCTTCTGCAGGAATATAATTCTCATGAAAAGTTAAGACCAGGGGTACATTGAAAAAACGCTCTTCCAAAGATGAAACTCTGTAAAAGAAAAACAGTAAAAGAGCTGCTGCTATGGATATAATTTTTACAGGCCAATTATGTAACGATCTATCTAAAACAGCCCTAAAGTTCATCCTCTACCCCTTCTATTTCATTTTCTCCTTCATCCGGAAAATTCAAAAGTCTGGTTAGTCGTTTTTTCAACTCTTTTGTTCCAAGATCATAGTACAAATTTGCATCATATGAGAGTGACAATGCTCCGGTCTCTTCTGACACAACAAGGGTAACTGAATCTGTATCTTCAGCTATGCCCAATGCAGCTCGATGTCTTGTACCAAAACTTCTACGAATATCAACCTGTTCACTTAAAGGAAGAAAACATCCCGCAGAAATTATTTTACCACTTTGAATAATTATGGCTCCATCATGAAGAGGTGTATCGTGACCAAAAATTGTCAGAATAAGACTGGAAGATATTTCCGCATTTATTTTTGTACCAGATTCAATAATATTTTTGATACCAACACGCCTTGGAAAAACAAGAAGAGCTCCACGTCTTCTGTTTGAAAGAACTTCCACGGCGTTAATTACAGTATCTACATGAAAAAGTTTAGCATTATGAGATAATCTAAACCACCCTCCACGTCCCACACGAATAAATATAGACCTTAATTCGGGTTGAAATACAACTGCAATAATAATAACAAGGACTGTTGCCAAACGATTCATTATCCAGAGGATTGTATCAAGTTTAAAAAAATATGCTGCAAGATAAAAAATACCTACAACAAAAGCTCCCCTAATAAGCTGCACAGCCCGGGTTTGGACAAGGATCTTATAAACCTGGTAAATAAGAAAAGAGAGAATTCCTATGTCTAAAAGGGGACGCAATATTTCTGTAACTATCCACACATTATCAAGAGAATCCATAAATAGCATTATAGATATGGATACCCTTTTTTACAATAGACCTTATGAAGCTTGTACAATGTCTATTGAATTGTTTTTGGCTTTTTCCGCCAGTTCTTCTACTCTGTATTAGAGTAGAAATATTATTAAAGTAGAAAATGAGACACTGCGTAAAAAGCTCTATTCTTTAACCATGTAATATCTATTAGAATTATTCCACATTGTATAACCGGATCCACCTGCTTCCTCTACACCTTCAATCTGAAGATCCAGGTAGCTCGTATACTCCTCATATTCCATTTTAAGCTCTTTCCCTATTAAAAAAGCCTGAACATAGGGTCTTATAAGAGATCGGTTTTCTGTAATAATCCTTGCTCTTCTGGTTCCTTCACTGTAGATATATTTTGCTCTTTCAAGATATTCCATATTATTCATAAACGAAGAGGGGAAATGGGAAGGATAGTACATAGGGGAAATTACATCAACATAATCTGCCAGCATCTCAATATTCTGTCCAATCCAGTTTCCCATACGATACCAGGAGTTAAAACCATAAAGATCTGTACTTATTGGTATAAATATTTTTTCCCTTGCAACCCGCATAAATGATTCAAGAGCATCTATTTTTGTCATCCCGAGCCTTCTGCTTCTATATTGAGCAGTACTAAGATCACCATCAGAAGGGAAGCGAATATAATCAAACTGAACTTCATCTATTCCTAAACTTTGAAGCTCTTCAGCTATAGCAATATTATATCGCCATACAAATTCAGAGTATGGATCAACCCAGAATTCACGTTGGATCCAGGTAACTTCTCCTGTATCAGCATCTGTTTGCTTCATATAATTACCCCAGGGAGCTTCTTTTTTTAAATCCCAAATAGAATAAGCACTATTTGAATATTTATAAAGCACAGGATCTTTAAAAACAACAATTCTCCCTATTACATATATATTATTCTTTTTAGCCTTTTCCAGAAGTAATTTAAGATCAAATCTTTGTCTTACAGCACCCAATTCATTAGGAAGTTCAAGGTTTGTATTGTAGGTTAATTTTCCTTCATCATCTTTCATATCAATGACCATGGAGTTATAACCATTCTTTTTCATAAACGCAAAATGAGCTTCAAGTCTTTCTCCTGATCCATGATACGAATTAACATATATACCTTTTTTATCAGAAGAGCTGGATAATCTATCAATATCTTCCGGATTTAGATCAGCTTCTTTAACAGTAAAAAGAGGAACAGTACTTTTCCATAAACTATTTCCATCTTCTTTGAAATAGTAGCTGTTACCTGCGTAAACTCCAAGACCCTCCTTTTTAATATCAAAACCTAGAATTGTATCTTCAGAAAGTAATTTAGAGCTCTCTAAAAGAGTTAACTTCTTATCCAGATAATTTCCAGTAAATATTTCATTGGAAAAACCTGCGGCAATAAAAAGTTTATTAGAATTATCAGGATCAACCCCAAGGCAGGAAATTTCCTCATAAAA
Organism: Spirochaetia bacterium; assembly: GCA_029932585.1. Taxonomy (GTDB): domain Bacteria; phylum Spirochaetota; class Spirochaetia; order B11-G9; family B11-G9; genus JAJRQE01. The sequence continues at coordinate 11,032 of JAOZPU010000011.1, forward strand.
ACCAGCACCGCGATACAGGATATCAAGGTCAAGTTCAGCCTGTTCCCAGGATTTACCATTATTTATTGTTTCAAAAATTCCATTAAAAGAGGTCCCAAGAATTATTCGATCACGATTTGAAGGATCAAGACTTATGGAAGTAAAATAATTTGATCTTTTTACCGGTCCACCTGTTTCAATTTCTTCCCAATTCCATCCTCCATCCAGGCTTATATATATGTTTGAAGAATTTGTAACAGCAATTCTATTTGTATCAACAGGATCCACATATAAAGATGTTAGTCTCCTGTATTCATCATCTGCAAATGGATATACAACTTTAAAAGGTAATCCATTATTTCTTTGAGTCCAGTTTTTCCCATTATCAGTTGAAATAATAAAACCTTTTGATGCCGTAATTCCAATTACATCTGTACTACTTAGCAGTACATATTGAGTCAGATCAATTTTTTCAATGGAACTAATTCCTGCAGGTAAGAATAGCGATACAAATAATGCTACTGCCAGTGCATACAAAAAGTTGTTTTTTATCATTGAGCATATCCTGTTTTAAATATTTAGTTATTAGAATAGCAGATATGATATGGAATGCCAACTGTAAGAAATTCTATAAAACTATAAGACAGGAGAAAATATTCTGAATATAGAATTTCGTAATCTTTTAACAACACTAAGCTTTGATCTGCTTGATTTATCTATTTTTATGCAGTAAAGAAGATCCTCTTTAAACTGTTTTATTAATTTAATATTTATCTCCTTATTATAATAAACAGCATTAACTTCATAATTTAAATGGAAACTACGAATATCCATATTGCAGGATCCAACAGTTGATACTGTATCATCAACTATAAGTACTTTAGAATGGAGAAAACCTTTTTTATATAGATAAATATTGACTCCTGCCTCTATAAGAGAATCAAAATATGTTCCTGCAACCCAGAAAGGAATTTTCTTATCTGGGTTACCAGTTATCATAAGGTTTACCTCTACACCGCAAAGAGCTGTAGTTTCGAGGGCATTCAGCATACTGTGGCTGGGAATAAAATAGGGAGTTTGAACATAAACAACCCGGTTGGAGTTCATTATCATGTTAAAAAAAAGTTTTTCCAGAGAATACCAGTCAGAATCCGGTCCACTGACAACTATCTGCATAGGGAGATTATCTTCTTTATCTATTACAGAAGGGAAATATGTATCCCCCTCTATTTTTTCTCCTCCGGAATTATACCAATCAGATAAGAATACACTCTGAAGCATGTGAACAGATTCTCCTTCAAGTTTTATATGAGTATCTCTCCAACTTTCAAATTGTCTTCCTCCATCTATATACTCATCACCAATATTCATCCCGCCTGTATATGCAATTTCCCCATCTATGACAGCAATTTTTCTGTGATTACAATAATTCAGCAGTCTTCCTGAAAAAACATTAGCAGGATCGAGAAAATATTTTGTATCAATACCTGCCTTAGTTAAATCTCTTTTAAACTTTTTGGACATTTTATTAAAACAGCCAACTCCATCAAATAAAATTCTAACTGGCAGCCCTTCCAAAGCCTTCCTTTTAAGAATATCTGCAATTCTATTTCCAATTTTATCATCTCTAAAAATAAAGTATTCAATATGTATTGATTGTTTGGCATTATCAAGATCTTCTAAAAAAGATTGGAAAAACAGCTCTCCTGTGAAAAAAATCTCTGTGGTATTATTTAGAGTAATAATTGAATTACTACTCTGCAAAGATAAAATCATTGTTTTAGCAATATCATTATCAATAGTGGAAGAGAGTTCTCCCATAAAAACCTTTTGTTTTTTCAAAATTGAACCAAGTTCTTTTTGGAAGGTAATTTCAGGTCGTTGTTTTACAATTTTATATTTTTTCCAGTTAATACCACCCATAAGATATAATAATGCACCTATGTATGGAAGAAATATAATTGCCAGCAACCATGCAAAAGATACTTCAGGATGATTATTATCTAAAAGAATTACAACTGAGAGAACAATTATAAAAGTAATATGAGCTACATATAAGATACCAGGAATACTTAATTGGCCAATCATACTATCTCCCCATTAAAAGATAACATAACTAATTGTAAAAGAAGTATTATTTTTTAATTTTTTTTAAGAAGAAAAAATCTGAGTTTTCATTATATCCAGAAAGCGACTGTAAAGATCTTCTTTTTGAGAAGTATAGGAAAAAGAAAGATTTGTAAGGGCAGTCCTTAACAATGGATTTTTAAGATGATTCATTATATATGCGAGAGATTTTAAATACTCCACCTGATTAGAAGGATTACTACCAATAACAAGAACAAGATGAACAGGTTCACCATCAATCGAATTAAAATCAAGACCTTTTTTAGAAATACCTAAACCAATTCTAACTTTATCAATTGAAGTGCACTTGCCATGAGGAATGGCCACATTATGTCCTATACCTGTTGTACATAAAGCCTCTCTGTCAAATACCTCTTTAAGAAAGGCTTCTTTCAAATTTGTATTATGAAAAAAATCAAAAACAGGACAGTTACCTACAATTTCTCTGATGGCACCAAATTTATCCCTGCTTTTCAACTCATGTATAGAGCATCCAACAGCTTCTGAATGAGATACATTCATATAAGAAGAGTTCTCATGAACTATGGTTTCCTTATAATTAGCAGTCAGCACAAATAACCCTCCAGACTAATTTTCCCACAACAAACTATTTAATACGAAATAAACTAAAAACTCAAGTACTGTAACTAACAAATAAGCATTATATCTCTAATATATCAAGGATATTTGTATATTAAACTGAACCTTCTTCATCTTTCATTAATTTATAAATTAATGATTCAACAAGAGCCTGCCATGATGCATCAATAATATTGTCAGAAACACCTACTGTACTCCATCTACTCTTTTCATCAGCCGAATTTATCATAACCCGGGTTACAGAGTTAGTTCCTTCTTCTGCATTCAGTATACGAACTTTGTAATCTACCAGGTGTACTTTTTTAAGCTCAGGATAAAATTTCTCAAGAACCTTTCGAAGGGCTTTATCCAGAGCCTCTACAGGTCCGCTGCCATCAGCCGCAGTGTGTTCTATATGAGAATCATAACCATGTGATTCCGAAATTTCTTTTGGTACTTCTGCTTTTATAGTTACTTCTGACCATGATTCTCCGTCAGCATTTTTCCATATTTGAATACGATACCCATGTAAATCAAAGTAACGTTTCTGTTTGCCAATAAGTGCATTGGTTAATAGCTCAAAAGAAGCCTCAGCACCCTCATAATGATACCCCTTAGCTTCAAGCTCCTTAACACGTTGTAATATTTTACCAGCTTTTTCGTTATCAGAACGAAGATCTATACCCATATTTTTAACTTTCTCGATAATATTGCTACGACCTGATAACTCAGAAACAGTGAAGATCCTTTCGTTCCCAACTACTTCAGGAGATACATGTTCATAAGTTGAAGAATTATTCCTCACTGCTGAAACATGAATTCCACCCTTATGGGAAAACGCTTTTTTCCCAACAAAAGGGAGAGAATCAGGATGTGACTGATTTGATATTTCAGAAACAAGGTGAGATATGTAGTAGAGTTTTTCAAGATTTTCTTCAGGTATTGTTATATAGTCTTTTTTTATAGATAAATTTGGAATTATGGAACATAAATTTGCATTACCACATCTTTCACCTAAACCATTAATAGTTCCCTGCACCATAGTTGCTCCCTGAAAAACAGCAGCCAGAGAATTTGCAACGGCTAATTCTGAATCATTATGCGCATGTATTCCCAAAGGTGTAGAAAACTGGTTCTTAACAATCTTAAATGTAGAATCAATAAAATCAACCATTGATCCACCATTTGTATCTGCCAGAACCAGCCAATTTGCCCCGCCCTGCTCTGCAGCTTTCAAAGTTTCCAGTGCATAATCTGGATTTGCTTTATAACCATCAAAAAAATGCTCTGCATCATAAACAACTTCATCAAAATACTTTTTAAGGTACTCCATAGTAGAAAAAATCATATCGAGATTTTCCTCATTTGTTGTTTTTAATGCTTCTTTTACATGCAAATCCCAGCTCTTTCCAAAAACTGTAACAACAGGAACACCAGTTTTAATCATTGTTGCAAGATTCTTATCATCCTGAACTTTAATATTCTTTAATTTTGTTGATGAAAATGCTGTTAACTTTGCATTCTTAAGTTTCACCTTTTTCATCTCTTCAAAAAATGCTACATCTTTAGGATTAGAACCAGGCCAACCGCCTTCTATATAATGGACCCCAAATTCATCAAGATTTTTAGCAATTTTAATTTTATCATTAACCGTAAAATTAATTCCAACACTTTGTGAACCATCTCTTAAAGTTGTATCAAATATTTTTATTAACTTACTCACCTTCCGGTCTCCTTAAAAGTTCTCTCCCATCTATTCATTGCCACTATTCCAGTTCTTGCAACATCAGTAATTTGATGCGACTCTAAAAGAGCAAGAAAGGAATCAATTTTATCTGAATCTCCAGTTATTTCAACAATGAATCCATTTGTACCTACATCAACAATATTAGCTTTAAAAACATTTATAATTTGTAGAACCTCATGCCTCTCAGCACCAATCGCCTTAACTTTAATAAGACAAATTTCTCTTCCTACCATCCGGCTTCTTATTATTGGAACAACTTTTACAACATCTATAATTTTATACAGTTGTTTTTGAATTTGTTCTAAACTTTTATCATCACCTTTAACAACAATAGTAAGACGGAACATATCATTCTGCCTTGTAGGTCCTGCAGAAATTCCATCAATATTAAATCCTCTTCTGGTTACAAGGCTTGTAACTTTAGAAAGGACGCCCGGATTATTATGAACGAGTACCGAAACAATATGATCTGTAAATACTTCATCTGTCATTCTTTAACTCCTATAACTTAGTTAAAACTTCGTCCAGTGCTTTACCTGCCGGAACCATAGGTAGAACATTCTCATCTGGATCTATAGCTATATGAACAAGCATACTTTCATTACTCATGGCAAGTTCCTTAATTACAGCATCTGCCTCTTTAGGATCTTTAAGAAAAATAGATTTTATCCTAAAAACATCTGCAAGTTTTACAAAGTCCGGATTAAATTCCATATCAGTACCGGAATATCGTTTTTCAAAAAGTAGTTCCTGCCATTGCCTTACCATTCCAAGATAATTATTATCCAGAACAATCATTTTAACTTTTAAACCATATTTTCTAATAATTCCCAGTTCCTGCATATTCATTTGGAATCCACCATCCCCGGCAAACATAAGAACTTGCTTATCCGGATTACCAACTGCAGCACCAATTGCTGCAGGAAGCCCATAACCCATTGTACCAAGACCACCGGATGTTAAAAAACTTCTTGGATGCTTTATCCTGTAATTCTGTGCAACCCATATCTGATTCTGCCCAACATCTGTTACAATTATTGAATTTTCCGGAAAATACTTTTGTGCAAGTTCAATTATATACTGTGGTTTTATTAACTCACTCTTTTCATAACCAAGGGGATAATTATTTTTATAATTACTTAATTCATTTTTCCATTCAGAAATATCTATGGCCAGGTCCAGATTATTAAACTCTCTCAAAATTGATTTAGCAGATCCTACTATGGGAAGATCAGTTAGTATATTCTTATCAATTTCAGCAGGATCTATATCTATATGAATTAACTTTGCATTCTTTGCAAATGTATTAGGATTACCTATAATCCTATCGGAAAACCTTACTCCTACTGCCATTATAAGATCAGCATTTTGAATTGCATAATTTCCATAGAGAGTTCCATGCATACCTATAAAACCAAGAAATTGATTTTCATCTTCCGGATTCACTCCGGTTCCCATAAGTGTATGAACTACTGGAATGCCTGTTTTATTAAGAAAATCATTCATTTCACCAGTGGCATTAGATAAATTAACACCTCCACCAGAAATAATCAGCGGTTTTTTTGATGCTGCCAAAAGTTTAATTGCACTTTTTATCTGTTTTGGATGGCCTGAATCCTTAGGCCTATAACTCTGTAAATCTACAGTATCCGGATAATTAAATTTAAAATCCTGTCTTTGTATATCCCCCGGAATATCTATTACCACAGGACCGGGACGACCTGATCCAGCAATATAAAAAGCCTTTTTAATTGTTACTGCAAGATCTTTAATATTTTTAACAAGAAAATTTGCTTTGGTTATAGGAAGTGTAATTCCTGTTACGTCTGATTCCTGAAAAGCATCTGTGCCAATTAACGTAGAGGCAACCTGGCCTGTAATGACAACTAATGGACTTGAATCCATATATGCTGTTGCAATACCGGTTATTGTATTTGTAGCACCCGGACCTGATGTAACTATGACTACACCAGTTTTCCCTGTAGATCTGGCATAACCATCTGCAGCATGAGTCCCACCCTGTTCATGTCGGGGTTGAATAAGGTTTAAACCTTCTCCATGTTTATACAATTCATCAAAAATTGAAATAACTGCACCACCAGTATAACAAAAAACAGTATCTACACCCTCTTTTTTAAGACTCTCGACAATAATACGGGCACCATTCATAAATTCCCCCTTCCATGCTTGAAGTTAGAAGTATATCGATCAGTTTTTGAGTGTCAATAGGTTACTTCGATACATTTTTGCGGAACAAAAACACTCAGCAACCTATTTCATTTATTAACTGGGAAATAACTATTTTTTTAGTTAAAAAACTTCAACAATTGTTTATTTGTATATAATTTTAACCTATTTTATTTTGATAATAGGTAAAATAAGAATATAGCATATCAAAATAAACGTAAAAATAAGTATTTGTATTCCTTTCGATGATTTTTCATTTATATATACTTTTTTTATTTCCTTTTGATTACTTTCTTTCTCAACAGATATCAATAAATTATCTATATATTCAATAAGACTGTCCAGAATACCTGACTTATTGAATTTAGAAATTTTTAATTTCCCAGGACCTTCAGTAATAGCTTCAAAATAATAGAAAACTCTCCCAATCAGATTGCCTGCCCTACCTTTAAATTTCAGCTTTGAAGAAACTGATAATCGTGATAGATAAATTAAACCTATCAACATAAGGGATCTTGATAAACCTGAAATTAAAGCTCCCCTGGTTACAGGAAAATCCAACAACATAAAAAGTATTTTCCCTGCAGGGCGAACTATATATGCCAGAACAATTCCCGATACAAGCATAAAATTAGGGAGAATACGAAACTTGCCACCCTGAAGGATGTATAATGTAATAAGTATAAACAACTGAATAGATCTTATTACTAAGGATTGCTGAAGAAGATATGCCGGGAGGAAAAGCAACCCTAAAACAAGTTTATGCCTGGGGGTTAAAGTGAGATTATTTTTATAAATCATGTTACGAGTCTGCCCTCTAACCATTTAGATCTATTAATAAATTTATCAGCCATCAATCCCAAAATCGAAGCGGAAATTAATCCCATAAGAAGTAATGGAGGAGCAATGTACTTTACTGATTCTCCAAAAATAAATAATTTTGCAAATAAAAGCTGCACTATATTGCTGGCAAGGGCTCCTGCAATACTTACTCCAACAAGACTAATTTTTGATTTTAAAAGTAATATTAAAGCAATCATAACTATTCCGCTTGCAAAAGAACCTGCAGCAGAAAATAAAAATATATAGGAAAACAGCGTACCAGTAATTAACCCCTGACCAAATATTTTTAATACTATAAGCAGTAAAATATCTTTAGGTTTAAATATAATTAGAGATATAAGAATTGGTAAATTAGCCAGGCCAAGCCTAAAAAAAGGAAAAGGTTTAGGAATTAAGTATTCCACAGTAGAAAGAAAAATACAAAAAGCAGCAAACATAGCAATTGTATCAAGAGAGTATTTATATTTCACATCGCTATACTAAAGTAATAATCCTTGAAAGACAACATACATACCTTATGAAATTCTCAGCCCCAAAGGGGCGACATACCTCTCCGGGGGGTGAAGCCCCCCTTAAAAACATACATCAACATATTAATACCCCTTAAGAACCTAAAAATCCTCTTAAACCTTAAACTTACTTATAATTTCACCAAGTTCTGTAGAAAGCTTAGAAAGAGCTTCTGCACTGGTAGAAACCTGAGTACTCGCTTCGGAAATAGCACTTGCAGAACTGGAAACTTCAGCAATTTCTCTTGCAATCTCCTGAGATACTGTAGAATTTTGCCCTGAACGCTCTGTAGCATCCTGCACAGCTAAAGAGGCATGTCCAATATTATCTGTAATATCTTTAGTTGTTATAGCTTGTTCTTCAACTGCGGCAACTATAGTTGTAACATAGTCATTAACCTGCTGAACAATATCTGTAATTTTATTTATATCAGTTATGGAATTTGTTGTTGAAGTCTGAATTCTATCAATTTTAACCCTAATATCTTCAGTTGCTTCAGCTGTTTGCTTTGCAAGCTCCTTTATTTCGCTTGCTACAACTGCAAAACCCTTACCTGCGGCGCCAGCTCTTGCTGCTTCGATAGTAGCATTTAAAGCAAGAAGATTTGTCTGGTCTGAAATACTTGTTATAGTTTCTGTAACTTTTCCAATATCATTAGCAGACTCTCCAAGATCCTTCATTAGAATACTTACTTCTTTAGATTGTTTTACAGCTTCAGATGTAATTACCATAGCTTTCTCTGTATTTTGAACAATTTGAGATATAGTAGCAGACATCTCTTCAGATGCAGAAGCAACTCCATTTAAGTTTTCTGAAGATTGATTCATACCATCAGATACTGAAGCTGAATTAGCATTCAACTCCTCTGCTGCAGCAGCAACTGTACCAGCCTTCTCGGTAGATGCAGAAGCTTCAGAAGCAAGACCGCCAGAAACTTCAAGAAGCTCAGAACTGGATTCAGTAAGATCCTTTGAACCTTTTACTATCGAAGAAATTACTTCCTTAAGATTTTTCTTCATATCAATTAAAGAGAGAGTAAGATCCCCTAATTCATCATTGGCAACAACAGGAGGACCTGTTGCAGATTTTGTAAAATTAACAGTTAAATCACCTTTAGCTACCTCACCAACAACTCTTTTTAGTTTTTCTATGGGCTTTGTAACTCTAAGAATAACATAGATACTCAAACTGACAAGAATTATTACTATTGCTATAACAAAAACAATAAATATTATCAGGCCTGTGGTTGCAGACGATCGATGCTGTTTAACAGCAACATCAAAGTCTCCAGCTAGTTTTAATTCGATATCCAGCATTAAATTAATTTTTTCTGTCATTTGACCAAACCAATAAGCAGGATCAATATTTCCAAGGCTTTCTTTCCCTACATTAGCAAAAGCTATATCTCTCATTCTTTGAACTTCATTTACAGCCGAACCGGATAGGGTATTTGAAAAGTAGGCTCTTTGCTCTTCATTGGCATCTGCCATAAAAACTTCAAAGTATACTTCCTGATTAACAACAAGATTGTTAAATTTTTTAAAATTATCAAACCCCATTTTATCCATCGCAAATGCGTTGCTCAATACTGCACGTTCTATACCTGCACGCTCTTTTCCCCTTAGGAAATTATTGTATGCATTAAGTTGTGTTCTTATTTCTACTGTTGGAACATTTACTGCTATATAACGAATAACTTCAAGCAAAAGAGAATTCTGATCTGAATAAAACCCAATAGCTTCCGGGGTAGTAATGTTAAGAGCAGTTACTTTTTCACGAATAGCATCATATTGATCAGCATGCTTCATTCCTGCAACTAACCTTTCTTTGAAATCAGATCCAAATTTATCAAGATTAGTTTTATCAATATAATCTTTAAGATCAGTTAATTTAGAATCTGTAAGTTTTCTTTGAGCAGGCAAACCGTCAGGACCAGCAAAAGAGGAGCCCTTACTGCCAATATAACCTGCTGTCATGCCCCTCTCTTTCTGGGTTTCATGAATAAAAGCACTCATTTTTACTGCAAGTGTAGTTAGCACTTCCGAATCATTAACATCTTTTAATGATGTTATTTTTTCATTGATACCTGTAAATGAAAAAAACAGAACTGCTATAAGTGGAATTATTGCCAGTAAAACTATTTTTGCCTTAATTGTAAACCTTACCATTGCTTACTCCCTTTCTAAACTTATTGTTTAGGTATAATTTAATTTATACCCCTATATATAAACTAAAACTACTGTTTAAGTTGATAATAAATTGATCGTAAATACCTTTTTGACTCAAATGACGGACATACAGTAGCTATACTTTCTGTACTTCCAATTATTAGAGCCCCGTCTGGCTTTAATAATTTCGAAATTCTCTGAAATAACAATTTCTTTTTTTCTTCTGGAAAATAGATGGCAACATTTCTGCAAAATATAATATCAAACTTACCCAGGTGACTAAAATCATTCATTAAATTAAGTTTTTTAAAGGTTGCCAGTGATCTTATTTCATCATCAATTTTCCATTTATCATTCTCTTTGTTAAAATATTTATTTAATTTAGCCGGAGGAAGACCCCTTTCGATATCTATAGGGCTGTAATAACCCCAACTGGCTTTTGTTACAGCTTCATCAGAAATATCGGTACCAAGAATAGTTACATTATGATTAGTTGTATCACCAAGAAGTTCTTTTAATACAATTCCAATACTGTAAACTTCCTGACCTGTAGAACATGCAGCACTCCATATTTTTAAAGTTAAAGGAGATTTATTAATATCTGCCCCTGGAATTCTTCTGTCTATTAAATCTGGAATTATTTTATGTTGAAGAAGATCAAAGGGAGCACTATCCCTAAAAAAATGTGTTTCATTGGTTGTCATTGCGTCCAGAAGCTGACCTTCCAGTTTTTTTGAAATATCTGCACGAATTTTTTTGTAAAGATCTGTAAAGTTATCGGTTCCGGTTTCCCTCAACATTTTTACAAGACGTGTTTCAAGAAGATAGCCTTTACTTGAGTTAAGATGTATACCAGAAAGAGTAGCAATATAATCTGAAAATAATGTAAGTTCTTCTGGTGTAATTTTAACTGCTGACATCTATAACCCTGCCATTTTGACTGATGTTTCAATTGCAGAAGGTATCATATCCAATGGAACTATAAGGTCAGACACACCAGCTTTTACTACCGACATGGGCATTCCATAAACTACACAACTGGCCTCGTTCTGAGTTATAGAAATACCTCTATGACGTTTAATTAACCGTGTTCCTGTAGTTCCATCATTTCCCATTCCAGTCATTATTACAGATATAATTTTCCCAGGGAAAAGAGTGGAAACTGATCTAAACATATAATCCACTGCGGGTTTACAATTATTTTCAGGAGGATCATCTGTTATACGTATAATATGCTCTCTTCCGGAAGCAGATGCTGTAAGTTTCATTTGTTTTCCACCAGGAGCAATATATGCTGTTCCAGGTGCAAGCTTATCACCTTCTTCTGCTTCCTTTACTTTTATTTTACATTTTGAATCCAAATTCTTTGCCAAAGATCGAGTAAATAAAGGAGGCATATGCTGGACTATTAATATTGGAACACCAATATCTGCAGACAACTTAGGCAGCATTTCACCAAGTGCTGCAGGGCCTCCGGTTGAAATGCCAATAACAACTATTTCAGGTTTCTTTAAAAAGGGAATTTTATGAATATAAGTTCGTAGATCTGCTAAAGATGACGGTGAATAGGATGCAGTCTCACTCTTTAATAGAGGTTCTTTTTCTGAAATTACACTTTTTGAAGAAACTGATGATATTATCTGATTGTTCTTTTTACTGTTGATCGGTTTAGTTTTTTGCTCCCAGGCGCTTATTATAGGAGCAAGCATCTCTACAATTGCTATTCTATTTTCTGCCACAGTGCCGCTATCTGGTTTTGTGATAAAATCAAATGCCCCAAGATTAAGAGCCTTGATTGTCATATCTCCACCTTTAACCGTTAAGGCACTTAGAACAATAACCCCGACATTAATACTTTCTTTTTTTATAACCTCAAGAACTTCAATACCATTCATGATTGGCATTTCTATATCTAAAGTAATAATGTCTGGTTTTAATTCCTCAATCTTTTGCAAAGCTAATTTTCCATTACTGGCACTTCCTACAATTTCTACTCCAGGGATTTCCAGAAGGGAATCACTTATTATTTTTCTAAACACTATTGTGTCGTCAACGACTAAAACCCTCATATTTTTCAATCTCTCCTTTCTTCTGAAACTTCAAGAACAGACCGTATATTCAGTATTGCAATAAGTTTTTGGTCAGCCTGGTAAACACTGTCAATATATCCACCACGGGTACCATGCATTGCAGCAGGAGCAGAAGTTAGATTTTTTTTATCGATATCAATTACATCCGAAATAGCATCAATTAAAAGACCAATATGTTCATCATTCCATTCAACAATAACAATTCTACTTGCCTTACCTATAACACTTTGCCCTAAACCGAGTTTATCACTTAAATCGATTACAGTTACAATCTTGCCCCTAAGATTTATAATTCCAATGATATAGTTTTCTGCATTATGAACTTTTGTTATTTCCGTAACTCTAATAACCTCCTGAGCATCAAGAGTATCAAGCCCCCATATGGTCTCACCAAGATAAAAAGTGGAAATTAGTGTACTGGTATTATCCGATATCATTGCGATCTCTCCCTATAACCTGTAAGTATCAACCATTTGTTTTATTGATTCAGAAAGTTTTGATAAATTTTTAGCACTATCAGCAACCTTCCTGCTTGAATCAGACATCTGTTCTGCAGAAAGAGAAACCTCAGCAATTTCTTTTGCTATTTCCTGAGAAACAGTTGAATTTTGAATAGTTCGTTCTGATGCATCATGCACAGACATTGAAGTCTGTCCCATATTATCTGAAATATCCTTTGTTGTTACTGACTGTTCCTCTACTGCAGCAGCTATGGTTGTTATGTAATCATTTACGTTCTGAACAATCTCAGTAATCTTTTTAATATCAATTATGGAGTTTTTGGTTGATGTTTGGATTCCATCTATTTTACTCCTAATATCCTCTGTTGCAGATGCTGTCTGTTTTGCAAGCTCCTTAATTTCATTGGCAACTACAGCAAAACCCTTTCCAGCAGTACCTGCTCTCGCAGCTTCTATTGTAGCATTCAGGGCAAGAAGATTAGTCTGATCGGATATGCTTGTTATTGTTTCTGTTACTTTACCAATTTCATTGGCCGAACCACCAAGAATATCCATAATTTTTGTTACCTGTTCTGTCTGGGCCACAGCCTTCTCTGTTACAACTCTGGCGCTTTCAGTATTTTTAGCTATTTCACCTATTGTTGCAGTCATCTCTTCTGTAGCAGTAGCAACTCCATTAAGATTTGCAGAAGATTGCTCCATACCATCAGCCACAGATGCTGAATTTGCATTTAATTCTTCCGATGCTGCAGCTACAGTTCCAGCTTTCTCTGTTGTCATAGTTGCTCCAGTGGCCATATATCCTGAAATAGTAAGTAACTCAGAAGATGCATCCGAAAGAGAATCTACATCTTTATTCATTAAAAGCATCATCTCTTTAAGAGATATCTTCATTTCAATTAATGCCCTTATCAGCATTCCTATTTCATCCTTCCTGCTGGAATATTTACTATCAATCTGCGCTGTCAGATCTCTTGAAGCAATTTTTTTAGTATAATCAACAGCCTCTTTTAAAGGTCTGGATATGTTCCTGACAATAAAAATTAGAATAAAAAAAGTAACTATAAAACTTAAAACAATAATTATTATCATTATATTTTTTAATAAATTAACTCTTCCTTCGCTGGCTATCTGCATAAGGACAACTGCTTTATTCATTTCAACAAGTAGCTTTACATTATTATCTATAATATATTTAAGCTCTCCAGCACCTTCAATACCCGAAACAAGCTTGTCCATATTAGATTTAAATGGTTTCCATAGATCAACTACTATACCTAATTGATCGTTAATACCTTTGTTTTTCATTTCAGGTATTTTTCTAAACACAGTCATTCCCATATCAACTGGAAGATCACCACCATCTTTAAGAGCAAACAAAGTAAGATCAAAAAGTTTCACTGTAGAAGCAATCTGCTCTGACTTAATAACATCTCCATCTCTGGCTTTTAGCAGAACTTCCTTAGACATACGTTGTGAAAGCATTCTTTGCCTTCCAGCTGTATTTATCAATATACCATCGTCTGCCTGAAGACCTGTAACCATAAAAACACTGGCAAAGACAATTAGCCCCAAAACAAGGTAAACCAGTAAGATCATTAATATTTTTAAAGTAATTCCTTTCATTGCCATAATAATTTATTCTCCACCTATACCAATACTGGTAAATATTTTCTTATACTTTCCAAAAGCATCTCTTTATCAAGCTTAACCTGATAGTCATTTATTCCTACAGCCTTACCTTTAGCCATATTTTCATCTCCTGCAAGAGAAGTAACAGCTATTACCGGCATATCTGCATATTTATTATCTGCCCTAACCCTAGCAACCAGGCCGTACCCGTCCAAATTAGGCATTTCTATATCAGTTACAAGAAGATCAACTTTTCTTTCACTGTCTACAAGAAGTTTCCAGGCAGCCTCACCATCTTCTCCTGCAATAACGGTGGCACCCATTCCTTCAATATATTTGACTACCTGTTTTCTGAAAAAAGTAGAATCCTCTGCAACAAGAATTAGAGGCTTTTCACCTTCCGGCAAATTAGCCTTAGAGGCACCAGGGGCTGTCAGGGTAGTATCACGAGTCCAGTCCGGATATACTTTTTCAACAATCTCATACACATCCAGTATCATAGTTGTATTACCATCAATAATAACAGAACCCATTATTCCCGGCTGCCTTAGAGAAGTGTGATCCACAAGCATCTCATCCTCTATAAAATCAACAGGGCGCATTGCAAGTAGTCCAATTTCCCTTCCAAAACCATTAAAAACAATAACAGCAAGATCTTCATCAGGAATAGAATTACATTCAGCAGAATCTTCCAGACGAATAATAGGTAATCCCTTTCCCATATACTGCATTATCCGCTTACCACCTACAATCTGGATGCTTGAACTTTCAATGTGTTCAACTCTGCCTACAAGTTCCAGAGGCATTGCACAGTGTTCATCAGGTGAGTTTCTAAACAGGAGAAATGACTGTCTGTCTTCCCCTATTTTAGTTTCTTCTATTTCATCTAAGGTTTGTGACTGAATAGTACTTGCAACTACAGACATTTTTAAAATTGAGGCAATTCCGGAAATATCAAGAATTAGGGCAACACTCCCATCGCCCATAATTGTTGCCCCCGCATATTCAGTGCAGCTTTTTATATGCCTACCCAGAGGTTTTACCACAATCTCCATGCTTTCATGGAGGGTATCTACAAGTATTCCATAAGAAATATTACCCGAAGAAACTATAACAATATTTAAAACACTCCCAGCATGATATCGACGATCCTGGCCTCCACGGACTTCATCAAAAATGGTATCATCTTCACCCTTATTTTCTGCCCGGCGATCAATAGCCTGTTTTCGTTTATCAACCATCTCTTCCCCTGTTTCAGGGTCTGTATAGGTTGACTTTATGCCAAGAACATCCGAAAGAAAGACAAGGGGAATAAGCCGGCCTCTAAGATTAAGTACTTCTGATGTTCCAAGTCTCTCAATACTCTCTTTTACATCTTTGGGTTGTATTCGAATAAGTTCTTCAACATTAAGCTGAGGAATAGCAAAACTTTCACTATTTACAGAAACTAAAAGAGATGGAATAATAGCAAGGGTCAAAGGTAGTTTAATTCTAAAAACAGATCCCTTCCCCATAACAGAATTAATTTCCATTGTTCCGCCAAGTTTATCAAGATTACTTCTTACTACATCCATTCCAACACCACGGCCGGAAACATCTGTAACCTGTTCTGCAGTAGATAATCCTGGAAGAAGAATTAATTCGACCTTTGCTTTTGCAGACATAGAGTCCACTTCATTCTGGGAAACTAATCCTTTAGAAATTGCTTTTGCAGCAATTTTATCACCATCTATACCATTCCCATCATCTTCAATTTCAATTACAACCTGTCCAGCCTCATGATAAGCTCTTAGATCTATTGTACCAACAGGATTTTTTCCTGCAAGCTTTCTTGCTTCAGGTAATTCAATTCCATGATCAACAGAATTACGTATCATATGGGTTAAAGGATCATTTAAACCTTCCAAAAGAGTTTTATCCAGCTCAACTTCCTTGCCTACAATATTTAAATTCATTTTTTTATCCAACTGTCTGGACAGATCCCGTACAACCCGGGGGAATTTACTTAATATAGAGCCGATATCCTGCATTCGCGTCTGCATAATGGCTTCCTGAAGTTCGGATGTAACCTGGCTAATACGCTGCCCTCCGGAAGTAATTGCTTTAATGTCGCCCTGACTGATAGATTCTTCAAGCTCATTTCTTCCAAGAACAAGCTCCCCGGCAAGGGTCATAAGTTGTTCAAGAAGCTTTACTTTGACACGAAGAGTACTGGACGCCTCAGGTGCAGCAGTTTTTTTAGGTGCTGTTCTCACAGGTGCAGGGTTAGGAGGATCAACTGAAGGGACTTCAGCAACAACAGGTGGAACTTCGACAACTGAAGGTGGCACTTGTATTGGTGTTTCGACAACTGAAGGTGGAACTGGTACTGGCACTGGTGTTTCCGGTACCGCTGCAGCAGGAGGTTCATGTATAATTGTTATTTTAGATTCTTCCAGTTCAAAAAGCTTATTAATTTTATCTGGTTTAACAACAGTAGAAAAAAGCATATAGACAGGAATAGTTTTTAAAATTTCATCATCCAGAGTTCCTACAGCTTCAAAGTCTGTAACTGTTTGCTCAATAGTACCTATTCCTACCAAATTTCTATAAAAATCTAAAGTAGAAGTTTCTTTGCCTGGAAGATCTTTTATTAGATCATACTGAACCAGATAGATATAATTGTTATTTGCTACAGTCTGATTATAGTCAAACTCATTCATCTGCATAATAACCCTGCCATCGGGCAGTTTAATATCGACTACCCCAACCACACTTTCTTTCTTCTCTTCTGGAAGAGTTTCTGCAGTTAATCCAGCAAGAGCTCTGACAAACTCATCAATGTCCTCATCATTACTAAACTGAGGATTATTAACCATCTCTTTAAGTTTATCAAAAGAAATAAGGAGTATATTAATTATTTCCGGAGTTGGAATCATCTCACGGCTTCGAATCATATCAAGAACATTTTCAACTTTATGACCAAGGTCACGAATTTTTGAAAGATCAAAAAAACCTGCTCCTCCTTTTATAGAATGAGCTGCTCGAAAAACAGTATTAACAAGATCTTCATCAATATCAGCTCCACTTTCTTCAATATTAAGTAGGTTGCTTTCTATATTTGCAAGATGTTCCCTGGATTCTTCAAGATAGGTGAGCAGGGTTTCATCATTCATATCAATAACAGACATTTTATTCTCCCTTTAGTGAAAAATGCTGATCCAGTCTCATACTTTTAAATAGATCCAATATCTCTCCAATAACATTTATAACTTCAAGTTTTCCACCTAACTTTACAAGTGAGTTATGTGCAGAAATAAGAAACCCTATTCCCATGGAGTCAACGACAGATATACCATTCAGGTCAATTATCAAATTAACCAACCCCTCCTGAATACTATTAGTTACCAATATTTTAAGGCCATCTACAGCTGATGCTACCAGATTGGATTCCAGTTTAAGTATTCCACTGCTGCCATCTCTAACAATAACATTTTCACCCATTGTTAACTCTCCATTACTTAGCAATTTTCGAATTATAAGTTTATTTCCCTTTGCATTAAAATTTAATGAACTGGAATATTTTTTTAAAATTGAAAGACCCCTGCCGGAAGTATCGCCTGAATTACTTTCATTTCTGGGAATTCCCCAACTAAATCCATTTCCAGGATCCTCAATTTCTATTATATACTCATTATCATATATTAATATACTACAGTCAATTTTTAATTTTTTATCATTACTACAACCATGCTTTACAGCATTTATAAGCCCTTCTCTAAGCATTAACTGCATACTAAACAGTTCTTTATTTAAATTTAGTTCTTTAACTGATTTTTCTACTTTTAAACAATAAATATCTACTTCCTTATAATCGGCACTTATTCTATCTTTAATACTGGCTCTTATACTCATACTTCAAAGCCTAAAAGGAGAATATCATCTGATAATGAAGG
>JAOZPU010000011.1:29389-34838 GCA_029932585.1 Spirochaetia bacterium
TAAACAGCTGTCAGATAGATATCAACAGGAAGAACCTTTTCCAGAACCCTGTTAACAGTTGACAGAGTATCTTTAGGAGAATTAACTACTCCGGCATTTTGTGAAATCAATGCCTTAAATGAAGAAGTTGCAAGAGAGGATCCAAGATTATGACCGCTTACATCTGCACAAAAATATCCATAAATATCTTTCCCAAGTGGAAGGACATCATAGAAATCTCCACCTGCCTCCATCATAGATTTATAATATACTGAGAATTTAGCATCCGGATAATCTTTAGGATTAACAAGAATTGCCTTTTGGGCATGAGTCAATTGTCTAAGTCTATTGGCCTGGGTTTCTATAACTGCTTTCATTGCCTGACTAAGACGAAGATGAAGCTTAATCCTGGCAAATATTTCATCCTTATCGTATGGCTTTGTTACATAATCAACAGCGCCAACTGAAAAACCCTTAATTTTATTACTTGTCTCATCCAGAGCAGAAACAAATATTACAGGAATATCTACTGTAATTTGATTATTTTTTAATTTTTTACAAGTATCAAAGCCATCTTCAACAGGCATCATAATGTCTAAAAGAATAAGATCTGGTATTTGCTCTTCTGCTATCTGTCGGCATTCAGAACCACTAACAGCCTGAAGAACATCAAATCCCTCTTTTCCTAATAGATTATTAAGAATAAGAAGGTTTGTTTTGACATCATCAACTATTAAAATTACAGGGGCTTTCCCGGACATTCTTTATCCAGCTAGCATATTTATGACTTTTAGAAAGGATTCCGGTTCAAAGGGTTTTACAACCCAGCCATTTATTCCCAAAGCTTTCCCTTTCTCTTTTTTCTCTGCAGAACTTTCTGTAGTTAGAAAAATTACAGGTTTGGTTTTATACTCTGCTTTCTGTTTAAGATTCTCTATAAACTCAAAACCACCCATAACCGGCATATTTACATCGACAAGAAAAAGGTCTATATCCGGACTTAAACTATCCAGAGCTGCCTGGCCATTTTCTGCTCCAACTACCTCGAATCCCGCAGGAACAAGAGTTTTTTCGACTAGCATTCTTATGGTGTTGCTGTCATCTACACACATTACCTTCTTAGGCATGAATTATATCTCCGTTTCAAATGATATATTTAATTATCTGCAATACAATTACATTTAGCAAGTATTTTTTGCAATAATTTAGAGGTTTTTATTAAAGATACAGTTATTCTTTTAACAAATCTGCAACAATTTTTAAAGTATGAGTAATTTCAATGGGTTTGGAAATATAACCATCAAATCCTTCAGCTTCAAATTTTTCTTTATCTCCTCTCATTGCATGTGCAGTTACTGCAATAATAGGCTTTTTCCCATATTTGGTTTTTCTGATTTTCAACATAGCATCTGTTCCGCTAATATCGGGCAAACTTATATCCATGAGTATAAGGTCAAGATCCTGTTCTTCAGCAATAGATACACTTAACTCACCTAATGCAACTTTTACTACATCATATCCGACAGGTTTTAAGACCGCTTCCATTAACCTTAGATTTATTTCTGTATCATCTACTACAAGTATTCTCATGCCTCAATACTAATACTTAAGGATTTTGTATTCAAGCAAATAAATATCGATTATTGAGATATTTAAGATAAATAAATAACATAATTGCGACTGTTCATGTTTACTGCTATACTAAAAAACTAAAATGTATAAACACCTTTTAGTTAATAAGGATTTTTTAATGAAAATAGGAACTAGATTATATTTGGGTATAGGCTTTGCCATCCTAATTTCAATCATATGGGGAGGTTTAACCTACTCTAAAATTAATGAATTATCGAACTCTACTGATAATATGCATATTAAAACCTTAAAAATAAGCAATGCTGCAGGAGCTATTAAATCTGATATGTATGCTCTGTTTATCTCTATGGAAAACCTGGTTCGGGCAGAAGGTGAAGAACAGATTAATAAAGAAATATCAGCAGGTAATTTTTATAATAAACGATTATTAGAAAATTTTGAAACAATTATTACAGAATTCCCTACTGACAGTAAAAGTATAGAACTAGCCTATGAAGCATTTCTAACAACAAAAGATTTTCGTGCTAAGATTATAGATTTTATAAAACAAGAAAAAAAACAAAATATCACAGAATTAATAAACAATACTGGTAAAACAAATTTAAATTATATGATATCAAAAACTGAAAAAATGATAATTGATTCCAAAGAAAGATCAGAAATCTTCCTTACTGCAAATAAGGTAGAAAGAGAAAAGGTTCTTTTATTTGCCGGCATTGGAATGACAATAGTTCTATTACTGGCTTTAGGCTCTGCTATATTTATTGCAAGGGGTATAGTAATTCCTTTAAACATAATTGTTCAAAGAATTCGAAACCTTTCTAAAGGTGATTTAAAAGAAACAGTTAATATTTATAGTAAAAATGAAATTGGATTGCTTGCTGATTCATTTCGTGATCTTCAAAAAGATTTAATTCAAAGAACCAGCTTACTGGATCAAATTTCTTCAGGTGATTTTAGCAGTGATATTTTTCCACGTTCAGAAAAAGACGATCTTGGAAAATCTTTTTATGCCATGACATCTACTCTTAGAAACACTACAGCCGAACTACAGGAAAGTGAAGAAAAATATCGTAATCTTATCGAAATGGCAGCTGATGGTGTTCTGATATTTCAGAAGGGAAAAATTGTTTACTCAAATAAACAGTCAGCTAATATATTGGGCTATGATATTAACGAGCTATTGGGTATTAATTTTCTGGATCTTGTTATTTCCAGTGAACAAACAAAAATAACAGAGATGAACAGGTTGCGAATGCAAGGGAAAACTGTTCCTATAATGTATGAAACAATTGCTCTCTTAAAAAATGGAGAAACAAAAGATATAGAAATTAATTCCGGACTTATTATCTACGAGAAGGAACAAGCTACCCTTACCTTTATTAGAGATATTAGTAAACGTAAAGAATCAGAAGAACTTCTTCAGTCTTACCAGCAAAGACTTGCCCACCATTTGGCCAATACTCCTTTGGCAGTTATCGATTGGAATAAAAATTTTGAAGTGAGTTCCTGGAATAAAGCTGCAGAACATATATTTGGATACTCTTCTAATGAAGCAATGGGAAAGAATGCAGAAGAACTAATAAATTCTTCAGATATTGATATAGAAAAAATTAAAATAAATCTTATAAATGGAAAAACAAACACTAAAAGTACAAATGAAAATATTACAAAAGAAGGAAAGATTATTTTATGTGAATGGTATAATACTCCAATCTTGAATAATAAAGGAAGCTTTGTTGGCTCATCTTCTCTGGTTATGGATATTACAGAACGAACAAGGGTAGAAACAGCTCTTAAAAGAGAAGCAGCTTTTACATCTCTTCTTCAAAAAATTGCATCAACAGCAAATGAATCACCTACTATAGAAGCTGCATTACAGGTATGTCTGGATGAAGTTTGTACTCTTATGGATTGGCCAATAGGACATGTATATATGCCCTCAAATGACGAAACAGGAGCATTAATGCCTACAAAAACATGGCATTTAAAAGACCCTGAGAAGTATAAATCCTTTATTGAAGCAACAGATATTAGTAGCTTTAAATCTGGGATTGGTCTTCCTGGAAGGATATTTGAAAGCAAAAGACCATCATGGATTACAAATGTTAATAAAGATCCTGGATTTTTAAGAACAGAATTGATTAAAGATCTTAGATTGAAAGCCGCATTTGGATTCCCTGTAATTCTTGAAAATGAAGTAGTTGCTGTTCTGGAATTCTTTGCAAAAATAGAATCTGAACCTGATTTCAAACTGCTTGAAGTAATGGCAAATATTGGGAAACAGCTTGGTCAGGTAGTTGAAAGAACAAGATCTGAAGAAAAATTAAAAGAGGCTGTCATTGATGCTGAATCTGCCAATAAAGCAAAAAGTTTATTTCTTGCAAATATGAGTCATGAATTACGTACACCACTAAATGCAATACTGGGATTTAGCCAGGTACTTCAATTGGAAAAAGAAAGTCTTAATTCAGAACAATTGGAAAATATTGGTTTTATTAGAGAAAGCGGAGAACATCTTCTGGAAATGGTGAGTGATATTCTGGATCTCTCAAAAATTGAATCCGGGAAAATGGACATAATAAAAGAAAGTTTCAATTTGGGAGATTTGCTAAACCGTTTTCCAGCATCAATACAGGCAATTGTAGATAAGAAAGATATAAAACTTGAAGTAGATATAGATTCCAGTATAGGAAAAATTAATGCTGATGAAAAACGAATAAAAGAGATTCTTTACAATCTACTTTCAAATGCAATCAAGTTCACAAATTCCGGAAGAACAGTAGGCATTAAGGCCTATATAAAACAAAAACAAGCTATAATTGAAATATGGGACCAGGGACGGGGTATAGATTCTGAAGATATTGAAAAAATTTTTGATCCCTTTGAACAGGTTGGAAAAGCTAAACTGGGAAACTCAAAAGGTACGGGTCTTGGACTGGCCATTACTAAAAAACTTATCGAAGCTCATAATGGAACAATAAGTGTAAAGAGTGAGAAAGATAAGGGCAGCCGATTCACTGTGACCATACCCTATAAAATGTAAATTATTTTTAAATGGCTTTACTTATTTAATCCTCTTCCAAATCCGGTAGAAAATCAACAATTTGTAAAACATCATCAGGGGCCTTGCAAGGAGACATACTACTGGCATAAGGAAGTATATCTCCACTATATTTTGTAGAACCATCTGTAAAAATGAGTTCTCCATCTTTATGAAATGCTGTAAATTTCTTCCCAATTGCCAGAGTAATTTCGTACCATGTTTCTTCTTTAAGTTCTATATCCACATTATTTCCTATTGTATATCTATTATTCGGACACCAACACCCCTGTAATTATCCATCATCATTCCAATATCCGCATTTATATTGGTTGGATCACAAAAGGCTTCAACTTATCTATGAGAGTGTATAATAATGAACATCTTCATTTTTTCCTATAGTTGAACGAAATTTATCAAATTTTATTTATTTTTAACTGGTACAGTTCTTACCGCTGAAGTATAATTAAAAGCAATATGACTACAATTAAAGCAGTAATTAAGAATAATGCCGGTATCCATGTTCGCCCTTCCGGAGTTATTATGAATGAAATTAGTAATTATTCGGGTAAAATAGTTATTTCGGTAAAAGATGAGAGCGTAGAGCTTACCAGTGTAATGTCACTTCTAATCCTTGGATTGATGAAGGATGATGAAATTGATATCTCCGTAACTGGTAGTGAAGAAGAGAAAGTAAGTAACCAGGTAAAAGAATTATTTGAGAGGATATACGATTTCCCACCAAGAAATTAAAACAATTTAAACTGGAGTTATTTGAATGATAATAAAAAAACATGATATGAAAAAAGAAACCAGAGAAGAAATGCGCGGTGG
>JAOZPU010000093.1:0-2107 GCA_029932585.1 Spirochaetia bacterium
CCCCTCTTTTCAATACAACCCCATATCATTGTCGGCAATTTAATGCCTTTGCTAACTACAATCTCAACTTACAGCCATTTTTCTTCGATCAGCACCTAATACTGCCCTATTGGCGTTTGGATCTATATCAAAATATTCAGCAAACCCTGGTAATTGAAATACTTCAACAACATGCTTTTGCATATTATTTAAAACAATATCTCCACCATTCATCTTTAAAATCTCAAATATATGGATAAATGAACCAATACCAACTGCAGAAACATATTTCGTATTGCTCATATCAAAAACAAGATGTTTACAACCAGTGTCTATAACCTTTTCCATTCTTTCCTGAAAAAATGTTGCATTATAGGAATTAATACATCCAACAGGTTTAATTATGACTTCATTAGTAGATGTTTCAGTTATTTCAAAAGAGCATTTTAAATCTTCCAAATTATCTTTTGCTATGTTTAATAATTCTTCACTAATCTTTATTTTCATTAATTCCACCTGTTTCAAAATTTGTATATTCTAATTACTGAAAGCAATTATCGTGCCAATTGTTTTTAAGAAAATAAAACCACTTTTAGAAATTTTAAATAATTATTTCGTCTAAAAAGTCGAATCGTATCGCCCTAATAGTCGAAAAGGTATTGGCAAAAGTTATTTTTAATTTATAATAGAGAAATAAACACAACTATTGCCATAAAAGGAAACCTATATAGATGAAAATTCTAAATGTTCTAATTTTAGATGATGATCCCACACAACTTGAATTATTAAAAGTAATGTTTGAACAAATTAACTATCCACCATGCAAAGCGGTTTTTACTTCAAATGGAGAGGAATTCTTTTCATATCTCTCCCAGGCACCATACGATCTGGTTATAAGTGATTATTTTATGCCGGACATTACAGGAGGAGAAGTCTTAAACAAAGTAAAAATTGAAAAACCATGTTGTGAAGTTATTATTCTAACTTCCGGAACAACAACAAACGAAGCAATAGATCTAATGAAAAATGGTGCCTACGATTTTTTAATAAAGCCCATAAGTTTTGAAGTTCTGAAAAATAGGCTTATTAAAATATTCGAGCTTAAAAATCTAATTCAGGAAAATGAAAACCTTCTTGAACAGGTAAAAATTAAAGATGTAAGCTTTTCCAGTGATATTATTTTTAAAAGTAAAAAAATGGAAGAAGTAATTAATATCGCTGCCCGATCTGCAGGAACAGATTCAAATGTTCTTTTAAGAGGGGAAAGTGGTACAGGAAAAGAACTTCTTGCCAGAGCCATACATTTTTCAAGTCTTAGAAAAGATAAACCCTTTATTACAATAAATATTGCTGCTCTACCCGAAAGCCTTGTCGAAAGTGAATTATTTGGACACATAAAAGGTGCCTATACAGGAGCGGATGCTGAGCGTACAGGTCGGTTTGAAGAAGCAAAAGATGGAACAATTTTTATTGATGAAGCAGGAGATATTCCTCTAACAATTCAAATAAAACTTCTTCGACTTATTCAATTTGGAGAATTTCAAAAAGTAGGATCAAATACTACTCAAAAAGTAAGTATTAGAATTATAGCTGCTACAAGTAGAAATCTCGAGGGAATGATACAAACTGGTGAATTCAGAGAAGATCTTTTTTACAGATTAAATGTAATTCCTATAAATATACCACCTTTAAGAGAGAGAAAAGAGGATATTTCTCTACTTATTAATTACTTTCTTAAAATAAAAAGTGAAAAACAAAACAGGGAAACAGCAGCATTAACCGATGAAACCAATGATCTTTTAATTAACTACTCATACCCTGGGAATATTAGAGAACTGGAAAATATTATTGAATACGCAATTGCTATAGGAAGGGGGAATTATATAACCAGTAAAGAACTCCCCCTGATTATCCAAAGTAATCCTACAAAAAATGAGGAAATAGTAATAAAGGGAACTGAAGATTATAGTCAGAGTATGATAAAATTTGAAACCAATCTAATTCATAATGCTTTAAATAAAACTAATGGCAACCAAAGCTCAGCAGCAAGGTCTCTTGGAATTTCTGAACGAAAACTACGATCGCGTATGGAAATACTGGATATTGAGAATACGTTTAGGTAATTAAA
>JAOZPU010000093.1:2207-5944 GCA_029932585.1 Spirochaetia bacterium
TTTAACCGGCTTCGGTAATTTCAAAGTGAATACAAGACTTCCCAGGCCAAAGACAGCTGCACTGGTAAATAAAACTTCCATTCCTAACTGTTCCCAGAGGAGGCCCCCGAGGAGTGCAATAACAACACTAATTAAATGATTAACAGAAATTCCTGTAGAAAGAGTAGCTGTTAATTCCTCTTGCCCTGAACTTAAAGATCTGGCATATACAGCTCTGGCAATACCTACAGAAAATAGCATTGCATCAAAGACAAAAACTACAGAAACAACAATAAAAGCAACAGGCTGTGAGAACAGATGTTCCGCATATCCATACAGCAAACATAATACGATCAACAGGCCGGAATCAAGAATCAATATTTTACGATATCCAAGTAAATCCACTAATCTACCCATTAATGGATTCATAAAAATATTACCCAGAGCAAAAAAACCATACAGAGTGGCAATAAACTGGGTAGAAGCTCCATAATTAAGAATTAATACATACGGGGCAAAGGTTAAAAATACCTGTTTCCTGGCTCCAAAAAATATTTCAAGTATATAATATCTTAAAAATTTCCGTTTAAACAGAAGTCGCTGACGCTTTACATGTGCTTTTGTAGAATGCAGCCAAAAAGTAAAGACAAGAGCAAGTAATGCAAATACCGCACCAAGAATAAATAGAATCCTAAAAACAGGAATTGAACCCAGATGTCCAAAACCTATAAAAAGAACGGTGACCAGATAAAATCCTATTACAGATCCAATATTTCCGGAACTCCGAACAAGACCAATGGCAAGCCCTTCTTTACCAGGGAGTGAATTATGAATTGCAATAGACTGACGTATCGGCATTATCAGATGTTCACCTGTGCTCCATAAAACTATAAAGGTTATAGCAAGCCATTTTGCTTCTACTGCGAACGCAAGACCTGCCATTCCCAATAAGGAAATAAAGAATCCTATTCTAATTATTCTGTTTTCAGGGATTCTATAGAGTAAGGCCAACATTAGAAAAAGAAGTAAACCAGGAAGTTCCCGGAGAAATTCAACTACTCCTCGCTCAAATCGATCAATATGTAGAATTTCAGCTAAAAAATTATTTAGAGTACCACCATAGATTCCCACTGCTATACCAAAAATAAACATACTGAATAGGAATGATTTAATTGAAGAATCTTTAAAAACCTGTTTTGTTTTAATCATAGATAGAGGTATATAGAATTTTAACAATAATTACAATTCATGGAACAATACCCCGTAGATACGCAGCGTGCTATATAGCACGCTACATCTCTACAATACTCAACTACATTCATCTATTTCAGCCACATCATTCCAAAAGGCGGCAATTCCAAATCTATACATCTCTTTTCATCAATCAGAAATTTTGATCCTGAAATTTCATCCACTAAAGGATTATCCTTTTTAGATTCCAGCCAGTTATCATCTACACCCTGCAAAGTTGATAGATTCAATTTAAAAGAAACAGTCTTTTCAGAAATATTCCCAAGTATCAAAGAATGATCTCCTCCATAATAGGGATGGTTCAAAAACAGTGTGTCTGTAAGAGCAATAAATTCGAAATTATCACTCCCCGGATAAAAAGCATTATCTTTTGTTCGAAGTTCCAGAATTTTATTTAGCAGAGGGAAATATGCCTTAGAAAACGGATCATCAGAGTTTGACAATTTCATATCCGGTAAATAACTCTTGTGCCTGTTTAGATCCCTGGGTTTTCCGGATATCTCATAACCATGTATATCATTTTTTATTCCTAAAAGATCATTAAAATATATAGCAGGAACAGATTGCCCAATAGTAAGGACAAAGCCCTGAGCTAAAGCCAATCTGGAAGCTTCCAGTTTAGAATCAATATCCATACCCAACAAATTCTTTGAACGCAAAGAACTTCTTGTTGTACTGCAAAGTTCATATATTGTTTTTCCGTCAATTATCCACTCAAGAAAATAATCTATGGAAGGTATAGAGGATAAAGAGTTACTATCTTTTCCAGTAAGCTCAGATATTTTTAATAAAAGCTTATCTTTATCAACAAGATCCTTTTTTAAAACAAGGATAGTTCCAGGTTCTTTTTGAGCAGAACTTCCATTTAATCCAAAAGGATCATCTATAAATAAATCTGACAGTTTTTCTTTATAAGTATCTAAATTAGCTTCATTAATTACTTTGTTAAATGTATCTGCAGATATTTCCCCTATAGGAACAGAACGATATTTGGCCTTTCCCTCCTGTTTTTCAACAGTGTTCTTTAAATTATAGAACTGTTTGATACTGACATGACCATCGGTTCTATGAACACCCAGACCCTGAACAGACCGTCCATCATGAGTCGAAAGCATTACAAAAGGAACAAAATTATCGGGTACTTTCTTTTTATACAGCTTGTAATAATTTTCTAACGGTTCCAGAGATCCCTCATTAAATGCTGTAACTGTAGAATTGACAGGACCAAATATATAGGCGAAAACACCACCTTGACTCATCTGGTAAACTATTGCATCCGGAGAATTAATTTCATCTAAAGGCAGCACTCCAGGAGAGGTTAGAGCCATAAGTTTTCTCATTAGATTAATAAACTTATTTCCTTCGGGCATATCAAAATTTTTCTTACCCTTCTCCTTCCAAAGATACTTTATTGCATCCATCCGCATCATAGATAACCTGCCACTGGAAAGAAGATGATAAAGATCATCAATTATCATTTTAAACCCATCTCTGGTCATAGGATTTATATCAGCCTGGGATTCACTAAATGTAGTATAAACAAAGAATTTTTCTCCGAAAACAGCATCATCATTACTGTTAAAAACTTCAGCATATTTAGATTCAATACCAATAGCTTCAAGGAAATCACCCATATTTTTAATAATATCAGTTTTAATAATTTTCTGATTAGGCTGAAGTGATGAATTATCAAAAACCAAATTATTATCGATTTTATGTTCCTGAAGCCAGGATTGAAAAGCATCAAAAATTCTTTTATCTTTTGCTGTTAATCCCTGATCATTTTCCACCTCAAAGTAGATTGAAAGAAAATTTATAACTCTTAAATCCAGTTTTTCCAGGTCTTTGTCAAAAAAACAGTCATTCATATCAATATCAGATTTTGGGTACTTACGCATTCCTGTATATAGAGGAAACGGCCTTGGTCTGAAAGTTTTATAGAGAGAACCATCACTTTTCATAGCTGCATATTCAGCTGGATTTATTACTATAAAAGCATTACCGTCGTTTGTACCATTTTTATAAGATTCAAGAACATCACTGTCTATATCCACATGGTTAACTACGTAGTCCAGCATAACTGAATATTTTGTTGACAGATCTTTTATATCCTCTACTGTACCAAACCGGGGGTCCACTACAGCTCTTGAGACTTGCGAGAATCCTCCATCGTTAAAGTGTGAGTTAAAAGCCTTATCCAAAACTTTCACTACTTTTTCCGGAAGGCTTTTTATAAAATTTTCAGCTGTGAGAGCATATTTTGAAGTTATATAACGATCTTTATTTAATACTCCGGATTTCTGAAGATTCACCACAAGTTCCAAAGCATTTTCGACGGGCATAAAGGAGAAAAAATCCTGGGGCCATACATCTCCATGACTCATAACCCTTTCCGGAAGAATATGAATACCATTTACAGAGGGAAAGTTCTCCGAAAGAACAGTGCCCAGTGTCTGAAGAGTAGGCTCATTGTTATTATAAATATTATCAGGATAAGATATGGCAAA
>JAOZPU010000093.1:6044-11818 GCA_029932585.1 Spirochaetia bacterium
TATTCTAATAGTAATTACAGGGAATTACCAATATAAGTTGTGTTTCTTCAATATTTAACTCATAAAATTGTTTAACTGAGATAGTGCATAAAGGGGAATATTTAATGATTTGTCATCTCTCTTTAAATTTTGAAGACTGCTCCGAATTAATAGATTCGGATTATATTTATCATTATAGGATTGTAAGCTTTTACTTTTTAAATTAATCCCTGCTTTTACCTCAAGTGGAAAAATACCAGGATATGATTCAAAAAGAAAGTCAACCTCAGCTTTACCCTGGCGATTTGTCCAGTAATAGAGCTCTTCTGCTCCTAAAACCCGCAATTCCTGAGCTGCAAAATTTTCGACAAGAGCTCCATTAAATTCGATAAACAATTTATTTTGTTCCAGCAAAACTTTTGGAGGTAAATTGCTGGCGGCGCCAAGAAGGCCTGTATCATGATAATAAACCTTGAAAGCACTCTCTTTATAATGTTTTAAAGGAAATTGCGGCTTATTAACATTATAACTAAAATAGATAAGACCTGCAGCCTTCAACCATACGAGGGAATACTCATAATCACGTCCTCTGGCTCCCTCTTTCAATTTTGAAAAAACAAACTTTTTATTCTCTTTTCCCAAATATTTCGGAATACTTTCCCAAACAAGATTCAAACGTGGAATATCTATTGCGTTTGCATGTTTTGCAAAATCATAAGTGTATGTTTTAAGGATTTCATGCTGCCGCCTGCGAACAGTTTCAAGCTGCGATGTGTTTATATAGGTTGTCACAGCTTCCGGCATACCGCCAATAATGTAATAGAGTTTAAGTAACTCAACAAGCTTTTCATGAAAGGGTTGAAGAATTCCGGCTTCGTAATTCAAATTTCTGATTAATGAGGCATAACTGTCAAATTCCAAAGCCTCTATGAATTCTAAAAAAGAAAGAGGAAACATCTCCACTAAATTTACTTGCCCGACCGGAAACGTTGTCTCTGACATTAGAACTATCCCCAGTAGTGAACCGGCTGCAATTATATTATATTCAGGAAACTTTTCATGAAAATACTTCAAAGAATTTAATGCCCCACCGGAGACTTGTATCTCGTCCATAATAATTAGAGTATCCTGTGGAATAATACGAGTATCCATATATATTTCCAAAGATTTTACAATAGATTCAGGGGAAAGATTTTGCGTAAAGAAAGAATTGAGTAATCTATCTTCTTCAAAATTCAGATAAAGAGTTTGTTTATATTCATTCTTACCAAATTCCTTGATAATATATGTTTTGCCAACCTGCCGGGCACCTTGCAGCAAAAGCGGTTTCCGAAATGCACTGTTCTTCCAGGATAGTAATTTATTATATACTTTCCGTTTCATATACAATCATTATAACACCTGGACAGAACAATTGTCAATTTCTCCTTCTAATTTCTACCATTTTTGGTTATTTTTCGTTCTAATTATAACCATCTATGGCTATATACATATATTTATAACGCTTGTACCATATTTTATTGTATTTAGTTAACCACCGTGATGTGTCTACCTCTGTAAATATTTTTCGCTGCTGGTTGGGATTTCCTAACCTTTTTGCAGAGGAGTCATAGAAACATATTGTAAGACAGCTCCCCAGTCACGAAGGGGCTAAGATAGGTGGACAGCCAGAACATAGTGCTTCACCTTATAGTAATTACCTATAATTACCAATATAATTAATGTATGAATAAAAAAATTAAAGCAAACATGACAGAAGGTAATATAACAAAACTGCTTACACGACTTACTCTCCAAATGATGGTAGGGATGATAAGCATGATTATTTTTAACATGGTTGATACTTTTTATATTGGACAACTTGGAAAAAATGAACTGGCAGCTATGAGCTTTACATTTCCTGTTGTTTTAGTAGTTCAGAGCATTGCCCTTGGACTTGGAATGGGAACAGCATCAGTAGTTTCAAGAGCTATTGGTCAGGGAGATTCTTCCAAAGTGAAACGTCTTTCCACAGATGCCCTGTTTCTTGCTTGTATAATTGTTGCTATTGCTGCAATAACAGGTGAGTTAACTATAGAACCTTTATTTTCACTCCTGGGAGCAGATGCAGTTACTCTACCTCTTATAAAAGAATATATGCGTATATGGTATATAGGAGTAATTTTTGTTGTATTTCCAATGGTAGGTAATAATATTATCCGTGCTACAGGAGATATGAAGACTCCTGCTCTTATAATGACCTTCGCAGCAATCGCAAATATGATTCTTGATCCTTTTCTGATATTCGGTATTGGTCCATTTCCAGAAATGGGTCTTGCCGGAGGTGCTC
Organism: Spirochaetia bacterium; assembly: GCA_029932585.1. GTDB lineage: Bacteria > Spirochaetota > Spirochaetia > B11-G9 > B11-G9 > JAJRQE01. The sequence continues at coordinate 8,353 of JAOZPU010000093.1, forward strand.
TTGCAACTGTAATAGGAAGAGCTTTCACACTTATATTTGCAATAATTATTCTTATAAAAAGGGAGCTTGTTACCCTTAAAAAATTAACTATTAAAGAACTGTTTACTTCATGGAAACAAATTCTGTATATAGGTGTACCTGCTGCACTTACAAGAATTGTAGATCCGTTAACAATGGGTGTAATTACAAGAATGGTCTCTATCTTTGGAACAGCAGCTATCGCAGGATTTGGTGTTGCTACAAGACTGGAAATGATAGCCCTTCTACTAATACGTTCATTAGCAGCAGTAATGATTCCTTTTACAGGGCAGAATCTGGGAAAGAGAAATACCAATAGAATTTCAGAAGCATTAAAAAAAGGTTTTAGATTCTCTCTCTTATGGAGTGTCTTTACATTTCTTGCATTCTATTTTACAGGGGATTTTTTGGCTGGCTTATTTAATAAAGATCCTGTTGTAATTAGTACAGTAGTCGCCTATATACGAATTATTGCCCTTACATATGGTTTCCAGGGAATGCTGGTATTATCAGCAGCTGTTTTGAATGCTATGAGTAAACCAATACATGCTATAATTCTTTCACTTTTTAGATTATTAGGCCTTTATATTCCTTTAGCTATTCTTGGATCCGGAATATTCGGACTTAAGGGTATATTTGCAGGTGGGGCTATTGCGAATCTGGTTTCAGGGATTTTAGCTGGGGTGGTTGTTATTTGGATTATAAAAACTATTGACCTCAGGCAGAGACTATCATAAACTTTAAACATGAAAACAAACAAACTAGCTAAAATTTCTGTATTAATTTTATTGTTACTCCTTACAGTCGGAGTCGAACTTTTATTTGCCAGAGCAGGTGGCGGTGGAAGCAGTTCCAGAAGCTCCGGAGGTGGCGGAGATCTTGGAATAATCTATCTTATTTTTTATTTAATGCAGATTATCCCTTTCCCTTTTAATTTTATAATATTAGGCATTGTAATTTTTCTTTATATTTCCGCAAATAAAAAACAAAGTAAAAACAGATCTGCATTTAAAAGTTTTCCTGGACAAACTGAAGGTGGACAGGCTGGAACAAACAATGTAAAAGGTTATGCTCCATTTTTAAAAACAAACCCCAATTTCAACGAGCAGGAATTTCTTCATAAAGTAGATACTGCATTTATGGGAATACAAAAAGCGTGGTCAGAAAAAGATATATCCAAAGCCCGAAGATATATTTCAGATGGTGTTCATCAAAGGTTTTTGACCCAGATAGAAATGATGGGCATCTTAAAACAGACAAATATTATAAGTGATATTAAAATTGATAATATCTGGATAGATAAAATTGAAAGTGATGGTGAATTTGATATAATTCATGCAGGAATAAGTGCCTATGCAAATGATATATTTAAATCAGAGCTTTCAAAAAGCCTGAATACAGATGTATCAGAAGATTTTATTGAATACTGGTCCTTTATAAGGAAAAAGAGCAGTAAAAATAAAGACCTGTATGGAACAGTAGAATGCCCTAATTGCAGGGCTCCACTGGATGGTAAAAATTCAGATGTTGTTAAATGTACGTTCTGCGGAACACTCCTGAATAATGGAGACTACGACTGGATACTTTCAGAAATAACACAGGCAAACGACTATGCCGCATCCCGTACAAGCAGGCGTAAACTCGATCATGTAGCTTCAGAAATAGCTAAAAAAGCTTTTGAAGATGAATCCTCTGTTCAGCTTATAGAAGATAAAGCAAGTAATGCCTATCTTCAGGTTATTTCTGCCCAAAGTACAAATTCATATGACAAGGTAAAAAGATTTATTAGTGACAGCTATGCAGAGAAGTTGAGTACCTTAAAAACCAATGATTTAATTGCTTACAACAGACTGTTTCTTAATGATGTTTCCCTTATTGGAGCAGGAAAAACAGAAACAGATAATATTCTATATATTTCAATCCGCTCCTCCTTCCAGCGAATAAAATTACTGGAGAAAAATCGTATTTCCAAAATAGACCCATTTGTTGTTTCAAAAACTGAAGTACTGGTTTTTAAAAAAGCTCTTAACGGAGGAAAATCAAAGGGCTCGCTCTATGCAGGATCCTGCCCTGCCTGCGGAGGAGCTGTGGAAGATGAGTTGGCTACGAAATGCTCATATTGTGGAACCGCCTATAATAGAGGAAACAAGGACTGGGTTGTCCAGGATATTATATCCATGGAAGAGTATACCGCTATTTCGAGTAAAAATATGACAAGCTCTGTAAAAGCAGCTGTTATCGATGGTGTTTATGATATTAAAGATTATGCAATGAATAATATTATGATGATAATTGCCGCAGATGGAACATTTGACAGCAGGGAAAGACAACTTGCAGAAGCTGTCGCAAAGAAATTCGGTTATAAATCAAATATAATTGAACCTCTTTTTAAACAGGCTGCCTCAGGAAGATTATCAATTAAAATGCCGGAAGACCGAAAAAAACGGGAAAAAATATACAGCCTAATGTTTAAGGCAGCTATGGCAGATAACGATTTAAGCTCTGAAGAAAGCAAATTACTGGATGATGTAAAGAAAGTCTATCTGTCAGCATAATGCACTTCATAAAAGAGCTCGAAAGCTGACTATAATAAGCTTTCGAGTTCTTCCCTATTCTCATTTATAAACAATAATAAATAATACTGTATACCATCAAAATACTCTTTTTGTAATTTTGCAGCTTCAGGAGTTATGTATCTAAAATGCCAGCACTCATGTCTGTAACCCGTTAAATCTTCATAACCATCGGGATACGAAAGAGAAAATCCATACTTCCAGGCATTTTCCTGGAGCCAGATACCAGCTGGTGTAAAAGCATACTCATCTGTAATAGTACCAAAATCTATAGCCATACCTAGCTGATGCTGGCTTGTACCGGGGCGAGCGGATTCACGTTCTGCTGTTTCAAGACCATTTTGTTCCACATTCCATTTAAAAAGTCTGTCCTGATAGTTATAACTTCTGTATGCTGATGATATTAAAAGAGTTAGCCCCTCTTTACGAGCATCTTCCACCATTCTAAGTAAATTTGGTATTAAAACTTCACGTAATGACCGGTCATCTCTGGATAAAACCAACTCAGAATAATTTTTAAGCATTACTATGTCTTCAGGCGCATATTCAGCACCAAGGAAGTGCTGTTTATCTGCAAGTAAAAATATATCATCGGGTAAAGCTAAGACTAAGGCAATCTGATCCAGAAAACCATCAATATCTGAAAGTATAGAGTCTTGAATTTTTTCAGGGAGATTCAAAGTTAACTTTTCCAACATCAACATTCGACTATCCTCTACCACAGGGGCTGAAGTTTGTATAGATACAGTTTCTTCCTTATCCGAGTTACCATTACACGATGTTAATGGTAATAAAATAAACACTAGTGAAATAATAATCAATTTTTTCTTCATAATTCTCCCTAATGGTAGTATTATATACAAAAAGGCTGGTCG
>JAOZPU010000261.1 GCA_029932585.1 Spirochaetia bacterium
CTTGGCCCTTATATGCTGGGCGTAAAGAAAGAGGAGGGCGCAAGTGGAAAAATTCATTCTTAAATATTTCACACTAATAAGGACATTGATAGCGATACTTGTCGGAATGATAATAAGTGTTGTTCTTATCTATCTGATTAGTGAAATGCCGGCGTATTCTATTAAACAGTTTTTTTTGGGCCCCTTACTTTCCAAAGGCAGGTTTGCAAATGTAATTGAAAATGCTTCGCCAATGATCTTTTGCGGTGTAGCTATTGCAATTGCTTTTCAGGCAAAGCAGTTTAATGTTGGTGCAGAAGGGGCACTCTTTCTTAGTGCCGCTGTGGGGACAGCATTTGCTGTATCGACAAATATGCCGACTGTACTGCATATTATTATGGTTCTTGTTGTTGCAGGTGCAACCGGAGCAATCTGGGGATTTATTCCAGGTATATTAAAAGCTAAGTGGGGTGCCAGTGAGCTTGTTGCCTCTTTAATGATGAACTATATAGCTTATTTTGGTGGGCTCTATCTTATCAATTCTCATTTTCGGGATAAAGATGCAGGTTTTCTGGTTTCCTTGAGGTTACCTGAAACAGCCTGGCTCCCCCAGTTTGTGCCTGGTACGCGTCTCCATTTAGGTATTTTACTAGCAGTTATATTTGCTTTTCTGGGATATTATTTTCTTTATCGCACAACTTTGGGGTATGAGATAAGGACTACTGGTAATAATCAGAAATTTGCCAAATTCGGTGGTATGAATATTATTAAAGTAGTTGTTCTTGCCCAGGTGTTAAGCGGAATGATAGCCGGAATAGGTGGAATGACTGAAGTTATGGGAATACATAGAAGATTTAACTGGCAGATGACTCCAGGATATGGCTGGGATGGAGTAATTGTAGCTATAATTGGAAGAAATCATCCTCTTTTAATAATTTTTGCCGCACTTTTTCTATCATATTTAAGAGTAGGGGGACAGATTCTTAATCTCATGGCTGATGTTCCTTCTGAGCTGGTTTTAGTAATACAGTCAATAATTATTATACTTATCACTGCTGAAGCGTTCCTGTCTACGTGGAAGAATAAAATAACAATCAAAGAAGCAGAAAAAGTGGAGGTGGCAAATGAGTCCATTGCTCAGTAGTATTTTTTCAACAGGTTTTGCTTTTGCAATTTTACGGGTAATGACGCCCCTTCTCTTCCCTGCACTTGGAGTTGCAGTTTCTGAACTTGCAGGTTCTGTCAATATTGCTCTGGAAGGTATTATGCTTGTTTCTGCCTTTTTTGGTGTTATAGTAAGTGCTTATACAGGAAGTCTTTTTCTTGCACTTATTGCAGGTATTGTTGCAGGTGTTTTCATGGGCGCACTATTGGCATATTTCCATTTGAAAATGAAAGCAGATATTATTCTTGGTGCAATTGCTCTTAATATGTTTGCATCAGGTATAACCATATTCCTCCTTTTTCTGATTACCGGAGATAAAGGTTCCACTAGCTCGCTCCAGAGCCTTGTATTTCCAAGTATTGATATTCCTCTGTTGAAATCCATTCCAATTTTAGGGGAAATTTTCAGTGGACATAATATATTAACCTATGCAGCCTTACTTGCTGTACCTTTTTTCTATGTACTTATGTTTAAAACTCCTTTGGGGTTAAGAATAAGAGCCGTCGGGCAAAATCCTGATGCTGCTGAATCTGTAGGTATAAATGTAGATAAGATTAAACTGTATGCTCTTATGTTATCCGGTCTGTTTGGTGCATTAGGAGGATTGTATCTTTCCATGGGTTATGTCTCCTGGTTTTCCAGAGATATGACAGCAGGAAGGGGGTTTATTGCCATTGCAGCCGCAACTCTCGGCGGTAATATGCCTGTAGGTATTCTCCTGTCTTCCCTGTTATTTGGATTTGTTAATTCAATAGCTATCTATATTGCTTCTCTTAATGTTCCTTCAGAACTTATTCAGATGATACCCTATCTTGTAACATTGATAGCCCTGGCTGTTTTTGCAATGAGAGCTCAGAGAATAAAAAATAAATCCGGAGCGATTCAGGAACATTTTGATCCTGATGCTGTAGATGCTCTGGTTAAGGATGTAATCAAGGCAGAGGGAGATTCATGACAAGGATTATAATTGACTGTGATCCAGGGCATGATGACATGATGGCTATAATGCTGGCATCTGCTTCTGATAAAATTGATCTTTTAGGGGTCACAACAGTTGCTGGCAATCAGACTGGTGATAAGACTTTTGAGAATGCACTACGTATCCTTACACTTATTAAAGAAGAGATCCCTGTTGCAAGGGGAGCAGATAAGCCTCTTTTAAGGGAGTTGGTAACAGCTCCTGAATTTCATGGACAGAGCGGACTTGATGGTGCCGAACTTCCTGAACCAGGAATTAAACCTCTCCATATAGATGCTGTAGATTTTATTATAGATATGCTTGAAGAGAGTCTGGAAAAAATAGTTCTAGTTCCTACAGGTCCTTTAACTAATATTGCTATGGTTCTTCTTAAAAACCCTGACATTAAGCATAAGATTGAACGTATAGTTTTAATGGGTGGGGGAATGCATGATTCCAATGTAACCCCTGCTGCTGAATTTAATATATATGTAGATCCTGAAGCAGCTAAAATAGTTTTTGGTTCCGGTGTTCCAATAACCATGGTTGGACTGGATGTTACTAACAGAGCTTTAATGTCTTTTGAGGAGATTGAGGGAATTGTCGCCGATAATGGTGTTATTTCATCAAAAGTAGGACCCTTACTCAAGTTTTTTGCCAATGCAAACAAGAAAATATTTGGACTAAATGGAGCTCCTATTCATGATGCTCTTGCTGTTGCCGCTGTAATTGATCCAACAGTAGTAGAAACAAAGTTTCTAAATGTACAGGTTGAGGTTTCCAGTGAGCTTACCCGGGGTGCTACAGTTGTTGATATCTATGGAGCTACATCCAATTCACCAAATGTAGATGTTGCGCTGGAAGTTGATACTCCTAAGTTTGTACATTTCATGGTAGATTCCATAAGAAAGTTGGATAAAAAATTTGCATGATTATTAAAAATATATCGATACTATCATTTAAAG
>JAOZPU010000094.1 GCA_029932585.1 Spirochaetia bacterium
TTGTTTTTTATCTGCTTACTGCTTCCGGCAAGTATTTTAAGTAGAGCAAGACTTTCCTGTATATCTTCGTATACATGAATATCCTGAATGACTGCTTTTGCATTTCCATTTTGAGTTATTATAACTGTACTTCGATCTTCTGCAACTTTTCGTACAATTTCTGAAGCATGTGCTTTAAGATAGCTTATAGGTTTTATTCGTTCCAGCATATTCCCCTCTTCTGACTATAATATAACCCATATTTTAGTTACCTACAATTGTAAATGAGCTTTTTGCACCAGGTCACAGCTAATATATTAGAGAAGAAGTGTTTTTTAGTAGTAAATGAGATACAGTGCAAAAAAGCGGCTTTACTTTAATAATTGAAATTCATATACTCATTTCTCAGGAAAAATATAAAAATAACGATATACTTGAACAGCAGTCTTACTGGATAAGCAAAAGACAGGGTCTCTTGACAAATGCGGTAAAAAAAGATGCTAACGATAAACGGAGACAGTAATGAAAAATAAAGAAAGATTTTTCTGGATTATATTGAGTGCTTTTTTGATAGTTTTTTCAATGGTTTCTTTTTTTGGACCAAATCTTATAGCATACCAGACAAATTCAGAAACTCGGGCATATTTAGATAAATTTGAATACTTATTTCAGTTTTTAATAGATAATTATGTTGATGAAGTTCCTGTGGAAGATCTGTATGAGGGGGCTCTTAAAGGATTATTTGAGAGTCTTGACGATCCTTACTCATATTATCTGACTGCAGATGATATGGAAGATATGAATGACACAACTACTGGCAAATTTGGAGGTGTTGGGCTTTATATATCCAAACCGGCTCCTGGTAATACCCTTGAAGACCCACTCGATCGTTTTGTCCAGGTAGTTTCTCCAATTGAAGATACTCCTGCATACAGGGCTGGAGTTCATGCTGGAGATTATATTACCAAAATTGAAGATGAATCTGTTGTAGATCTAAGTATTGATGAGGTTGTAGATAGGTTACGAGGTCATCCTGGCACAGATGTTCTTGTTTCAGTTTTAAGAGGAAAGGATATTGAGTTTGAAATTACACTTACAAGAGCTATAATAGAGATTCCTACTGTTAAAGAGGCTATGCTGCCTGGAAATATTGGATATTTACGAATTATACAATTTACCCCTTTTACAGCAGAAAGGGTTAAAGAGGCAATTAAATATTTTGACAGTAATTCCTATACATCTCTTATAATTGATGTCAGAGGTAATCCTGGTGGGCTTCTTGATTCTGTTGCAGATATTGGTGACTTTTTTCTATCCAGTGGACCTATTGTCTCTACAAAGTCAAGAATACGTAATGAAAATGAGGTGTTTAGAGCTACACGGAGGGTTCTTGTTCCTGAAAATCTGCCTATAGCAGTGCTTATTGATAGAGGTTCTGCATCCGCTGCAGAGATTTTAGCAGGAGCTCTTAAAGATACCGGAAGAGGAACTCTTATTGGAGAGACCAGCTTTGGAAAGGGGTCCGTTCAAAAGGTTATGGGTTTTCATGAAGGTGGTCTCAAGCTAACCATAGCCAGATATTATACACCCGCAGATATTAATATTGATAAAATTGGAATTGAGCCGGACAGAGAAGTTAAAGAAAAAGAGCTGAGTGATGAGGAAACAGAATCCCTTGGAAGGATATTAAAGGAGAATCTTGTTTCTGAGTTTATTGAAAGTCATCCCGATGCAAATGAGAATGCTCAAAGAAGTTTTATTAGGGAACTCAAACAGGATGGTATTGTACTTGAGGATAGAATTATTGAAAAATTAATTAGAAATGAATATAACAGGAATTTAGATATACCTCCTGTTTATGATCTTGATTTTGATATAATTCTCCAGGAAGCAGTCAGGATGATAACTACAGGGGAGATTAAAGGATAATGATTACGGAACTTATTGGGGTTCAAACAGGAAGTCATTCTGAATTTAATGATATAACACATAAAATTGAAGCATTTATTACTAAGCACAATGTTAAGGAAGGTCTTTGCCATATATATATCCCTCATACTACATGTGGGGTTACTATCAATGAAAATGCTGATCCTGATGTAAAAAAAGATATGTTAATGGAGCTTGGTAAAATTGTTCCGTTAAGTGATGGTTACTCCCATATGGAAGGGAACTCTGCCGCTCATATTAAGTCAAGCTTAATGGGGTTTAGTCTTTCTGTACCAGTTCTTGAAGGACGACTTTTATTAGGAACCTGGCAGGGAATCTACCTTTGTGAATTTGATGGTCCCAGAAATAGAAAAGTAAGGATATCTGTTTAGTTATGAGACTTTTCCTGATTCCGGATATATATCAGGGAGATCCTTCTCTTACCCTGGTAGAAAATGACTATCACTATTTGATAAGAGTTTTAAGATATAAACCAGGACATGAATTTTTAGGTCGGGATTCAAATGGGAATGTTTTTGATTTAAAGATTACAGAAATTACAGAAGATAGTTGTACTTTACAGGTGAAAGAATCTCCAGGAGAGTATTTAAAGCTCCCGGAGATAATTTTATATCAATGTGTCTGTAAAGGTAAAAAGATGGATCAGATTATCCGTCAGGCAACTGAATCCGGAGTATCAAAAATAATTCCGGTAGTTAGTGATTTTTCAGTATCCAGAATAGATACTGAAAAGCATGGTAAATTAGATAGATGGAATAAGATAGTCAGAGAGGCTATTCAGCAGAGTGGATCTCTTGTTAATACTGTAATAGAAAATCCAGTAACTATCGATAATCTTCTAGAAATTAATGAGCCTATTAGTGCTGAAGGTGAACTTGGTTTATTTTTTCATCAGGAAGTACTTGATTCTGGTTCTCTTCATGGATATCTTAGTGCAGATCCCTGTAGAGTTTTTCTGGTTGTTGGCCCTGAAGGAGGACTTTCAAGCCGGGAAACAGAAGTCCTTTTTAATAAAAAGTTTAAGTCAATTTATTTGAAAACAAATATTTTGCGTGCAGAAACTGCAGCATTGTATGGGATAGGTGCTGTTCAAACTATTCTTCTGGAGAGTGAAAATTGGATAATAAAATAATTGGAGTAAGGAAAAGAATTTTCCTTTTAAATGTTCCTGTTGATATTGTTTCTGAGGATCTTCTGGAAGATGTCATAAGTGATTTACTTCTTGATAAGGGTAAGCACCAGATAGTTTTTCTGACTTTACGAGGTCTTTTAAAAGCAAGAGGTAATAGTGAATATGCTGATACTGTCCGTAAAGCAAGCCTTGTAATACCAACATCAAAAAGAATACTTAAGGGTGCAAAATTTTTAGGTAAAACAGAACCTGTAAGATTTATGCCATTTGATTTTGCTATAAAATTATTAGGAATTCTTGAAAAACATCATCATTCTTTATATCTGGCTGGTTCGAAACCTGCAGAATTACAGATAACTACTAACAATTTAAGGGATTCCTTTCCAGGTCTGGGTATTGTTGGGCGATATGCAGGGTTTTTTAAAAAGGAGGCCGAAGACAATATGATTCTTGCAATAAAAAAAGCTTCCCCCTCTTTAATTCTAGTTGGAAACGGTATACCCGGTAGAAGCAATTGGTTTTCAAAAAATATGGATAATCTTAATCCTGGGCTTTTTCTATGGTGTGGTAATTGTTTTGATATCTTTTCAGGGAAGAAAAAGAAGATCTCTAAAAAAAGCTGGGAGAGTGGGGCTTTCACATTTTGGGAAGGTGTAAGAAAACCATGGAAGGTTTTTATGATTTTTCCACATATCTATTATTTGCTTTTACTTATGATTTACCGGATAAGAAAGATATAAGAAGTTAATCAGGCCTAATTTAAATCGTATAGCTTCATGTACTCGTATAATTCTTTTACCTTATCTTCCATGGGTTTTGTTATAATAAATCCGATTTTTTTACTAATTCCAGGTATAAAAATAATTATTCCTAATAGATCTCCTAAAAATCCCGGGGTAATCAATAGAATACTCGCAATAAATATTCCTGTAAGAATAAAAAAATCGTTCTCCGGGTATTCCCCCTCATTAATTGAGGATTTAATAATTTTCAACCTGGATTTAATTAATCCATAACTAATAATTAACCCTAATAGACTGCTTCCAGTAAGAGCTGCTATTAACAGATATGTGCTTATCTTGCATGATAGAAATATGTATAGATATACCTCTGCAATAGGAAGAATTGAGATAAGCATAACTAAAATTAAAAATTTTAGAATAAATCCTGTGTCAAAAAAACGAATAAGAGTTCTAATTTCAAACATAAGAGTAAGATATCATAAGCTTTTACTGTCTGCAACCTTACGTAGATAATTGACCAAAAACTGTGTACTTCGATATGCTCATCCTTCGCTACTCAGCAACTCTTTTTAAATATTCAAACAAAAACTGTGATGGGAATATGTAAGCAGCCTCTTCGTCAGTTACTCTGAAATCAGGATTGTGGAATTTCCCGTTTACTCCTGGTAATCCCAGCATAACTGTAGGTTTTATCTGGGATATATCGCCAACATCTGAAGATGCAGAAGAGTATTGTTCTTCGATAAACTCAACATTCATATTATCTGCAGTTTGTTTTATAAGTTTGTGGAGGGTAAGATCTGCAATAAAGGGTTTGTACCCTTGTGTTATTGTTATTTCTACCTCTGCCCCTATTGCCCTTGCACAACCCTCTGCCGCGTTGGAAAGTTGTTCAACCACTTTTCCTACAGCTTCTATATCTGCTCCTCTTACATAAGTTTCAACTGCTACGTGTTCCGGAATTAAATTTACAGACTGATTACTATCCAGTTTTAAAATGGGGTGTATTCTTATATGTTTTTCTTCGTCAAAACTTTCTCTTAAAAATGCACAGGCCTGAAGGAATAATGAGGCTGCATTTTGTGCATTTATTCCCAGATGGGGGGCGGCTCCTCCGTGAGATGCTTTTCCCCGGAAGGAAAATTGCATTACCTCGAACCCAGCCATATTAAGAACACTGCTTATAAATATTTTACTTTTAAATGGAGCTGAATGAGTTGATATTACAATTTTTGGAGAACTAAATATGCCTCTTTTTATAAGTTCCAGCTTTCCACTCATCAATGAAATACTCTTAATTTTTATAAGCTGTTCTCTTTTATCAAAATCTATATATTCTTCTGCAGGAATTGCAATGAATGAGATTTTTTTTAGAAGTTCCGGATCTTTGTTTTTCAGCAGTAGAGCTGTTCCATAAAGAGCTGTCATTTGTACATGGTGACCGCAGGAATGAATATATTTGTTATTAGGATCTCCAGGGAGAGGAAGTGCATCCATATCTGATATTAATGCAATTGGTTTTGTTTGAAAAATACCGTCTATGGTTGCTATAAACCCAGGTATATTTTCAAATTCGCGGGTGACAAAACCCAGCTCTTTAAATTTCCTACTTAATATATTGTGACTATTTACTTCAAAAAAACCAGGTTCAGGGTTATCCCACAATAGTCTGCCCAGTGATATTAGTTCGTTCATTTTGTATCTCCATAGGTAAAATAGCATATTTTTAACAATTTTACTTAAAATTTTACTCGACAGATTAGGGAAATAGTATAGAATAACAAAAATAATCAACAAAAGGCTGGTTGGGGCTTTAGGAGTTCTCATGAAAAAAATATTTATAGATTCAGATTGTGGTATAGATGATGCAACAGCAATTATGATTGCATTGGCAAGCCCTGATATAGAAGTTGTAGGAATTAGTGCTGTAGCAGGTAATGCAGGCCTTGATCATGTTGTTAATAATATAACGGGACTTTTGGCCTATTTTGGAAGAGAGGATATCCCTGTATATAAAGGTGCTACTACATCCCTTCTTGGGGAAAGGATACATGCAGAAGGTGTCCATGGTTCAAATGGCCTGGGAGATGTAGAGCTTCCAAAAAATTCTAAAACTGTCGAATCTTTAATGGCTCCTGATGGTTTATATAAAGCAGCAAAAGAAAATCCGGGTCTTACACTTGTAACTCTTGGGCCACTTACAAATATTGCTATGAGTATAAATTTGTATCCGGAGCTAAAAAGCTTAATTAAAGAGATAGTTATAATGGGTGGAGCATTGGATAAAGGTAATATAACAAAGTTTGCCGAATTTAACTTTGCAGCAGATCCGGAATCTGTACAGTTTGTTTTTGATGCTGGAATCCCTCTAACAATTGTTCCCTGGGACGTAGCTGTCATTGCTATGTATACTGAAGAAGAACTTGATGCTCTGGGGCTTAAAGATTCCAAGGCCGGTAAACTTCTTCTTGATATGCAGAAAGTTCCTCTGGATTTTCTGGAACAGGTTTTTGGATTTAGGGGGGTGGGTTTCCCAGATCCTTTAACTATGGCTTATGTTGTAGATGAAACCATTGCTTCCAGGCGAATAAAAGGTAATTTAAAGATGGAATTGAGTTTCAATACCATGAGAGGCGCTTCTGTCCCTAGTGAAGGTTTAGAGATGGATATAATCCTGGAGATTAAAAAAGAAAAATTTAATCCTATACTTATGCAGATAATGGCATTAGAATAGAGATTCGCAAAAAAAATGGAGGTTCATGAATGAACAATTTTAGAAGAGCATTAATTATTGGAATTACTGTAACTATGGTTCTGGCAATTGGATTTGGTCTTACTGGCTGTAAAAAGAAAGAGGAAGCTGCTGTCCCAGCTGTAGAGAAGCTGAAAGTAGTTCTCTATGTTAATGGGACACTTGGAGATAAATCTTACTTTGACTCAGCTGCACGTGGAATAGATAAGGCAGTAAAAGAACTTGGTATAGTTGGAAAAGTTGTAGAGGGTGGATATGATCCAGCACGATGGGAACCGGATATTCTTCAGTTAGCTGAAGGCGACTGGGATATTATAATTGCCGGTTCATGGCAGTTACAGGAGTATTTAGAGAAAATTGCTCCAAATCATCCTGAAAAGAACTTTTTTACTTATGATACTTCTGTTACATATGCAAACGGCGGTTTAGATAATGTTTATTCCATGCTTTACAGTCAGAATGAAGCATCATTTCTTACAGGTGCTCTTGCTGCTATGATTACTACTTCTGATCTTCCTCTTGCAAATGCAGAAAAGGTTGTAGGATTTTTAGGTGGTATGGATATTTCTGTAATAAATGACTTTAAAGTAGGTTTTGAAGAGGGTGTTGCATATATTGATCCTGAAGTAAAAATACTTGTTGCCTATGCTGGAGCATTTAGTGATCCTGCAAAGGGGAAAGAACTTACCTTAGCAATGTTTGATCAGGGAGCAGATATAACATTTAATGTTGCTGGTGAAACAGGGTTGGGTGGTATTGATGCTGCAAAAGACAGAGAGTTATATACTCTTGGTGTAGATTCAGATCAGTATCTTCTTTTTGCAGAAACAGACCCTAAAAAAGCATCATTTATTGTATCTTCTATGATGAAAAATGTTGACTTTACAATTTTTAGAGCTATTCAAAAACATATAGCGGGTACTCTGGTTTATGGTGAAGCAGAAGTTTTGGGTATAGAAAAAGGTGGAGTAGGCCTTGCTGATAATGAAAACTATCAGAAAATTGTTCCTTCTTCTATGCGAGATAAAATTAACGAAATATCAAAAATGATTGTTAGTGGTGAAATTAAGGTTGGAACTGCTTTCGGTCAATAAAAATTTATTTCTATATCTACAAGGGCACGGTCAAACGTGCCCTTGTTTTTTAAAACTCATTATAAAGGAAAGATTTTCCTATGACAGATATACCTGATTGGAATAAAATTAGTCCGGAAGAAGCAAAAGGATGGTTTGCTAATCGATTTGGGACTCCGGAAAAAGAAGAAATGACACCGCGTCAACGAGTTGTAAAGTCTTTAGATCTGAAGGCTCCGGACAGAGTTCCTTTTGATTTTTGGGGAGTTCCGGAAACATGGGATTCTCTTAAGAAGTTTTTGAAAATTGATGATAACAATGAACTCCTGGAGATTATGGGGATAGATTTAAGGGTTGTTAAACCTGATTATACCGGGCCGGATCCGGAAGTTCTTGATGATGGCAGTTTTTATAACGTCTGGGGATCTGTCCGGAAAATAGTAAAAAATGGAAGTTCCAGTTATGAGGAGTATGCAGCATACCCATTAGCAGAGTTTCAAACAACTTCAGAAGTGGAGCAATGGAATAAATGGCCGGACAGTTCAATGTGGGACTGGGATTCTTTTATAACAAAAGTAGGAAAAGCTAATAAAAAAGCTCCCTATCATATTAGATATGATATTGGCGGGATATTTGAATCTGCCTGGGGTCTGTATGGTCTTGATAAATTCTTAATGGGATTTTATGTAAATCCCAAGCTTGTTTGTTCTATTATGGAGTGCTACACAGATATTTTTATTAGTAATTTTCGGTCACTAATGAGTAAGGCTGAACATCTTGTAGACATGGTTTATACTTATGATGATGTAGCAACCCAGGATGGTTTAATGATATCTCCGGATATGTGGCGGCAGTATATTCTTCCTTTTCATCAAAAATTAAATAAAGTTATAAGGGAATATGATGTAAAACTTATGTATCACTCCTGTGGAGCTGTTAGACCCCTTATTCCGGCTTTTATTGAAGAACTGGATATTGATGTTTTAAATCCTCTTCAGCCCCGGGCTAAAGGGATGGATATGGCTTTTATAAAAGAGACTTATGGGGACAAATTGAGTTTTCATGGTGGTGTAGACCTTCAAAAAACACTTCCTTTTGGCTCCGTTGAAGATGTTCGGAATGAGGTTTCAAATCTTTGTCATACCCTTGGAAAGGGTGGTGGTTATATTTGTACTTCTGCACATTATATACAGGGAGATGTTCCTGTACGCAATATTCTTGCTTTATACGGTCAGGAGAGGTCTTTTTAATAAGAAAATGGATAAAGCATAAAAAACGGAATTATTTCTATACTTAATTCTCGAAACAGATTAGAATAAACTGTCTAAATATATTTTTTTGGAGGTTCTTAAATGAACAGGTTAAAAAAACTACTTATTGCTGGTCTTGCTGTTTCAATGATTCTGGCAATTAGTCTTGGAGTAACAGGCTGTAAGAAAAAAGAAGCTGCGGCTCCAGTTGTAGAAAAAGTTAAAGTAGTTCTATATGTAAATGGAACTCTTGGTGACAAGTCTTTCTTTGATTCAGCTGCACGTGGTATAGACCAGGCTGTAAAAGAGTTAGGTATTGTTGGAAAGGTTGTTGAAGGTGGATACGATCCTGCAAGATGGGAACCGGATATTCTTCAGTTATCTGAAGGTGATTGGGATATTGTTATTGCCGGTACATGGCAGTTACAGGAATATTTGGAAAAAATAGCTCCAAATCATCCTGAAAAAAAGTTTTTTACCTATGACACAACTGTTAACTACGCAAATGGCAATTTAGGAAATGTTTATTCTATTCTTTACAGCCAGAATGAAGCTTCTTTCTTAACAGGTGCTCTTGCAGCTTTAATTACAACTTCTAACCTTCCTCAGGCTAATTCTGATAAAGTTATTGGTTTTCTGGGTGGAATGGATATTCCTGTTATTAATGACTTTAAAGTTGGTTATGAAGAGGGTGCAGCTTATATTGATCCTTCAGTAAAAGTACTTGTTACTTATGCTGGCGCATTTAGTGACCCCGCAAAAGGTAAAGAACTTACTTTAGCTATGTTTGATCAGGGTGCAGATATTTCTTTCAATGTAGCTGGTGAAACAGGACTTGGTGGTATTGATGCAGCTAAAGAAAAGGGGAAATATACTCTTGGTGTAGATTCAGACCAGTATCTTCTTTTTGCTGATACAGATGCTGAAAAAGCTGCTAATATAGTTACTTCAATGATGAAAAATGTTGACTTCTCAATTTTTAGAGCTATCAAAATGCATATTGCCGGTACTTTGAAATATGGTGAAGCAGAAGTTCTTGATATTGAAAAAGGTGGTGTAGGCCTTGCTGATAACGAAAATTATCAGAAAGTTGCTACTGCTGAAATGAGAGCTAAAATTGATGAAATTGCCAAAAAAATTACAAGTGGTGAAATCAAAGTTGGAACTGCATTCGGTCAATAAAAAATAATCAATTTCTATATCTATAGGGGCACATTGCTTCGATACAATTTTGCATCCTTCGATACGAGACTTCGTCTCTACTCAGGACGAGCGCAAAATCACTCAGTAACCGTTGTGCCCCTTTGATCATACGTTTTAATATAAGGTGAAATTCGAGGAAAGAATGGAAAATATTCTTCAGGTAAAAAACATCACTATGGTTTATCCTACTGGTGTTATAGCTAACAAAGATGTAAGTATGGATGTAAAGCCTAATAGTATCCATGCAATTGTTGGAGAGAATGGCGCAGGAAAATCTACCCTCATGAATGTGATATTCGGAAAAATCCATCCCCAGGAGGGAGAGGTTCTCTATAAGGGTGAAAAAGTAAGTTTTAAAAATCCTAATTATGCTATTAAAGCAGGTATAGGTATGGTTCACCAGCACTTAATGCTGGCTCCTGATTTGACAGTAGCAGAAAATATGATTCTTGGTATTGAACCAAGAAAAGGAAAGATATTTCTTGATACTGTTAATGCTTTGGAAATAACCAGAGAAGTGTCAAAAAAGTATGGTCTTGATGTTCCTGTAGATAAAAAAATAAAAGATCTGCCTATTGGTGTTCGTCAGCGAGTAGAAATCCTTAAGGCTCTTTTTAGAAATGCAGAGCTTCTGATTTTGGATGAACCTACAGCAGTTCTCACGCCTCAGGAAACAGAAATTTTATTTGAAACCCTGATAAAACTAAAGGAAAGTGGAAAAACTATTCTTTTTATATCTCACAAACTTAGTGAAGTTAAACGACTTGCAGATACAGTAACTGTAATGCGTGATACAAAAGTAATAACAACAAAAGATGCTTCTGAGTTGACTGAAGAGGGAATTGCACATCTGATGGTTGGAAGAGATATTAACTCTGGCCGTATTGCAGAACCTGAAAAACCAGGTAAGGTAAGGCTGTCTGTTGATAATCTTTCATATATTGATGGTGAAAATATACAGATTCTAAAAGATATCAATTTTGATGTAAGAGCCGGAGAAATCCTTGGTATTGCGGGAGTTGAGGGAAATGGACAATCTGAACTGATAAGTATATTGACAGGACTCATGACACCTTCATCTGGTATTGTTTCTGTTGATGGTAATAATATTGTTGGTCTATCGCCTCGTCAGATTAGAGAGCTTAAAGTTTCTCATATTCCTGAAGACAGAATGGAGAATGGAGTTGCAGATAGTGCATCATTGGAAGAAAACTTTATTGTTGACAGATATTATAAACCTGAGTTTTCCAAAAGAGGTAAAATTAACTGGAAATATATAAAAGAATACAGTAACAGTCTTATAGATAAGTTTGATATTCTAACCCAGTCATCTAAAACTGCTGCAGGCTCTTTAAGTGGTGGTAATATTCAGAAAGTAGTAGTTGCCAGGGAACTGTCATCAAATCCGGAACTTATTATTGCTGCGCAACCTACCAGAGGAGTTGATATTGGTTCTGAAGAACTTATTCATGATCTATTAAAAGATGCCAGAGATGAAGGAAAGGCAATTTTTTTAATATCTGCGGATCTTGATGAGATTCTAAAACTTTCTACAAGAATAATAGTAATCTACGATGGACATATAACTAAACAATTTACTGATTGTTCGAACATTAGAGGAATGGATCTTGGCCCTTATATGCTGGGCGTAAAGAAAGAGGAGGGCGCAAGTGGAAAAATTC
>JAOZPU010000095.1 GCA_029932585.1 Spirochaetia bacterium
GTATGTTAATACTGCATCACAGAATCCTGAAAATCTTTTAACAGCAGAATCATTAGAAATTTCAATTGGCTCCCTGGAAATATTACCACTGGTAAGTACTATTGCAGGAATTTCAATGTTTTCCATTAGCATATGGTGGAAAGGAGTATAGGGGAGGAAGCATCCTAATGTATTTAAGTTATTTGTAACATTTTTAAAAATTGAAGTCTCTTTTTTCAGCTTCAAAATAACTATAGGAGCTCTTACAGATTCTAATGATTTTTTTTCAATTTCAGAAATTTCTGCATACTTATAAATTGATTTAACTGAGTCAAACATAACTGCAAATGGTTTTCCATCTCTATCTTTTGCATTTCTAAGTTTAGTAACAGCCTTACTGTTAAATGGATCACAGGCAAGATGGAATCCACCTATCCCTTTTATTGCAACTATACCTCCTGAACTAATAATTTTGCTGCACTCTGTTAAAATTAATTTAATATCAGTAATTATTTCATTTGAAGTTGCCATTGTATACCTTGGGCCGCAATGACTGCAGCTGTTAGGTTGAGCATGGAACCGCCTGTCTATAGGAGATTCATATTCTTCCAGACATTCCGGGCACATATTAAATTCTTTCATTGTTGTTTTGGGTCTGTCATATGGAAGTTCTTTAATTATAGAGAACCTTGGTCCACAGTTAGTACAGTTTGTAAAAGCATATAAACTGCGTCTGCCTGTAGACTTTATATCTTCCAGGCAATCATCACATATAGCAAGATCGGGACTGATTTCTGTTATAGTATCTGATGAGTCAATACTTTTTATAATTGAAAAGTTTTTAAAGGCTTCAAATTTAGAATCATAGGTTACAAGGTCCTCTATAATAGATATTGCCGGTGCTTTTGCAGTAATATTTTTAACAAAGGAATTGATGTTTTTTTCAATACCTTCAACATGTATTTTTACATGACTTGTCTGATTGTTAACCCAACCATAAAGATTATAGTCAGAAGCTAGTCGATATATGAAGGGTCTGAACCCCACTCCTTGAATACGGCCCTGGATTTTAATATCCAATGTTTTTGTTTCTGCTGTAATCAAAGATTTCTCCTATAAATCAAAGATTTTGCAGATTTGATGTGATATTATTAAAGTATTACACTCTACGCTTAAATATTGTAATTTTTTACCATAAAAAGCAACTGTAAAAGTAATAAAAATATTAATATTTGTGTAAAATAAACGAAAATATATATAAATAGACATATAAATAGAGAAATAAATCATAATAAATATTTTTATTTACAATATCTGTTAATATCTGTTAATATATGTTAATATATACGTGATATTGATATGCCACTGTACAACAAAACAATTTTAATATTGTTTTTATTTGCTTTTCATCCAATTAGGGCCTCTATATTTATTTTGTAAAAATATCTATTGCAGCATCCCTGCCTGGTCGGAACTTCGTTCCTGCTCGGCTATGCAACCTAAAAGGAGAATGAAGATGAGCAACATTGCAACAGACCTTAGATATGAGGTTTCACATCCATCACCAACAGTTACGTCAATTATTCCAATAATTGATGATATTGTTCAGAGTTTTTATAATACAGAAGGAGCATTGATTCCTGTTCTTCAGTCAGTTCAAAATCTTCGTGGATATCTTCCTGAAGAAGCACTTAAATATATCAGTCTGAAATTAAATATCCCTTTCAGCGAAGTAACTGGTGTTGTAACATTTTATTCCTATTTTTCAACTGTTCCAAGAGGTGAATACATCGTACGTGTATGTTTGGGAACTGCTTGTTATGTTCGTGGAGGAAAAGAGGTTCTTTCGGCTTTTAGGGATTATCTTGGAATAAATGTAGGAGAAACTACACAGGATAAACTCTATTCCCTGGAAATTGGACGATGTTTTGGCGCTTGCGGGCTGGCCCCGGTTGTAATGATTAATGATGATGTACATCAAAGGGTAAAACCTTCTAAAATCAAGGAGCTGCTTAAGTCCTATCAGGGAGAGAGCAATGAGTAATATAAAAAAAATAGCATCCATAAAAGAACTTGCTTTATTAAAAAAAAGCTCAGAAAAGCAAATTAATACCGGAAAACAGGAAATTCTAATTTGTTGTGGTGCTGGATGTATTGCTTCCGGTTCGCTTGAGTTAAAAAAATCTCTGGAAGATGAAATTGCATCTGCAGATCTTGATCTTGTTGTAAAAGAGACAGGGTGCATGGGTCCATGCTCTCAGGGTCCTGTTATTATGGTACAGCCTGACGGAGTTGTATATGAAAGTTTGAGCAATAAAGACGCTTCAAGAATTATAAAAGAACATATAATAGATGGAAAAATAATAGAAGATTTTGCATTTCAAAACAGAGCTACTGGTGAAAAACAGTCAAAAATTGAAAATGTAGATTTTTTTAATTTACAAAAAAAGATAGTCCTGCGAAATTGCGGTAAAATTAACCCTTTAAAAATAGAAGAATATTTTGCTTACAACGGTTATAATGCTCTTGCGGAAATTCTTGCCAATATGTCAAATGAAGCTGTCATTGATGAAGTGAAGCATTCAGGTTTAAGAGGCCGAGGTGGAGCAGGCTTTCCCACATGGATGAAATGGAATTTTACAAAAGAATCCGAAAACAGCCAAAAATATGTTTTATGTAATGCTGATGAAGGAGATCCCGGAGCATTTATGGATAGAAGTGTTCTCGAAGGGGATCCTCATTCTATTATAGAAGGTATGGCTATTGCAGCATATGCAATAGGTGCAGACAAAGGTTATGTATATGTAAGAGCGGAATATCCTCTTGCAATATCCCGTCTTGCAACAGCGCTTGATCAGGCCAGAGAGTATGGTTTATTAGGAAAAAATATTCTTGGATCTGATTTTTCATTTGATCTTGATATAAAAATGGGTTCCGGAGCATTTGTCTGCGGTGAGGAAACGGCTCTTATTCATTCAATAGAGGGAAAAAGGGGAGAGCCTAAACCAAGGCCTCCTTTTCCTGCTCACAGTGGATTATGGGGAAAACCAACACTTCTAAATAATGTAGAAACCTATGCAAATATTCCTGCTATTTTTCTTAACGGTGCCAGATGGTATGCAGCTGTGGGAACTGAAGAAAGTAAAGGGACAAAGGTCTTTGCACTTGCAGGGACAATAGAAAAATCCGGTCTTGTGGAAGTACCTATTGGTACACCTTTAAGTGAAGTAATTTATGATATTGGCGGTGGAATTAAAGATGGTAAGAACTTTAAAGCTGCACAAATGGGAGGACCTTCAGGAGGTTGTATTCCTAAACAGCACCTTAATGTTCCTTTAGATTATGATTCCTTAAATGAACTTGGAGCCATTATGGGGTCTGGTGGCCTTATAGTTATGGATGAAAGTACGTGTATGGTCGATGTGGCAAGATTTTTTCTTGAGTTTGTCCAGGAAGAATCTTGTGGAAAGTGTGTTCCCTGTAGGGTTGGTACCAAGCGAATGCTTGAAATGATAGATCGTATTACTAATGGTGAAGGCCAGGAAGGTGACATCGAAAAACTGATTGAACTTGGTGAAGAGATAAAAATTACATCTCTTTGTGGTTTAGGTCAGACAGCCCCTAATCCGGTTCTTTCAACTATCAGACATTTCCGTCATGAGTGGGAACAGCATATTCGGGAAAAGCATTGTGAAGCCGGAGTTTGTGCCGGTCTTGTAAGAGCACCTTGTCAGAGTGCTTGTCCTGCTGCAGTGGATGTTCCGGGATTTGTTTCTCTTGTAGGAGAGGGAAGGTATGCAGAAGCACTCAAACTACACAGAGAAAGAAATCCATTTGCAGCTATATGTGCCAGGGTTTGCTTTCATACTTGTGAGGATATATGCCGCAGGGCATCAATAGATGAATCGGTTTCTATTAGGGCAATAAAAAGACATATGGTTGATCAGGAAATTACTGTCCAACTGCCAAAGGTACTGGAAAATAGTAAAAATGAGAAAAAGAAAATTGCTATTATTGGTGCAGGCCCAGCTGGACTTTCCTGTGCATATTTTCTGGCCAGACTGGGTTACAAACCGGATGTCTTTGAATCCGGTCCAAGACCTGGGGGTATGATGGTTCAGACTATTCCTGCATACAGACTTCCAAGAGAAACAATAGCCAGAGAAATACGAATGATTGAGAATATGGGAGTTAATATAATTACCGAACAGGCATTAGGGAAAGATTTTACAATTGAATCCTTAAAAACTGATGGTTATGAAGCAATATTTGTTGCTGTTGGTGCTTCTGAATCACTTAAGATGGGACTTCCCGGGGAAGATGCAGAAGGGGTGGTTCAGGCTGTACCTTATCTGAAGCAGTACAACATTCGGGGATCTGTAAAAACCGGTAAACAGGTTATAGTTATTGGTGGAGGTAATGCAGCAATAGATGCAGCACGAACTTCACTTAGATTAGGTGCAGATAAGGTAACTATAATATATCGACGAAGTCAGGATGAAATGCCTGCATATCTTGAAGAGGTTGAAGAAGCAGTTAATGAAGGGGTTGAGCTTCTTTGTCTTACACAACCTGTTGAGATACTAAAAGATACAACTAATAGTGTTAGTGGAATTAGTTGTTCCACTATGCAGCTTGGTGAATTCGACAGTTCTGGACGAAGAAGGCCCAAAGCAGTTACAAGTGAAACATTTACTGTAAATGCGGATCAGATAATTCTGGCTATTGGAACTACCTTGGATGCAGTCAAAATTTTTGGAAAAACGGAGATTGAACTTAATTCAAAATCATTCATAAATGCAGATCCTTTGACAGGGCAGACATCAATAGAGAGTGTATTTGCCGGTGGTGATGCCGAAGTTGGTCCCTCCTCAGTAGTTCAAGCTATTGCCGGAGGAGAAAGAGCAGCCGTTGGAATTGATGCTATGTTAAGTGGTGCCGATCATTCATTCTGGAGAGAAGAAAAAGAACTTGATACTGAATTTGATCCGGAAGCTGATCCTTCTGAACATAAAAGAGAAGCGGTAAAAGCAATTCCCATAGAAAAACGAAAGCATAATTTTGATGAAGTTGAAATTGCCTGGTGTGAGAGTGTAGCCCAGCGTCAGAGTAAAAGGTGTCTAAGATGTGATTATGGGAAAACAACTACTGTTAAAGATAAGGAGGTTAGTCATGCTTGAAATTACAATAAACAATAAAAAGCTTACTGTGGAGAGTGGAATTACAATATTACAAGCCGCAAAAACTGCTGAGATAGAGATTCCAACATTATGTCATCTTGAAGGGAAAACTCCATTAGGTGCTTGCAGGGTTTGTCTTGTAGAGGTGGAAGGTACGGCAAATCTGCTGGCTTCATGCGCAACCCCTGTCCGAAATGGTATGAATATCGAAACCAATTCACAAAAAGTAAGACATGCCCGAAAAACAGTAGTAGAGCTATTATTAAGTGAGCATAAAGGTAATTGTCAATTTTGTGATCGAAGTGATGATTGCGAACTTCGGGAACTTGCTCATAAAGTGGGAATCCGGGGAGAAAGGTTTGTTGTAAATGAAGAAGCACCAGCTTTGGATGAATCAACAGCTGCACTAATTCGGGATTCCGGAAAGTGCATCAAATGCAGGAGATGTATAACGATCTGTAATGAAGTACAGCAGGTTGGTGCTCTTTTCCCTCAGTACAGGGGATATGAAACAGAAATATCACCAGCATTTGCAAGAGAACTTGAAACTGTTGCATGTGTACAATGTGGGCAGTGTGCTGCAGTGTGCCCTGTAGGTGCTATTATAGAAAAAGATCATATCGCCGGTGTGTGGGCAGCTTTGGAGAATCCGGATAAACATGTTGTTGTCCAGACAGCACCTGCAATAAGGGCAGCCCTTGGGGAGTGTTTTGATTATGAACCGGGAACCCTTGTAACAGGAAAAATGGTTACAGCATTAAGACTATTAGGATTTGATGGAGTATTTGATACAAACTTTGCAGCTGATCTTACAATTATTGAAGAGGGGACTGAACTGCTTACCAGATTAAAAAAAGCTCTGGTGGATAAAGAAGATGTTGCTCTTCCCCAGTTTAGCAGCTGTTCTCCAGGATGGATAAATTTTACTGAATACTATTATCCAGATTTCCTTCCAAACCTATCAACATGTAAATCTCCTCAGCAGATGTTTGGAGCTGTTGCGAAAACATATTATGCCGAAAGAATGGGTATTGATCCTGCAGATATTATTGTTGTATCTGCTATGCCCTGTACTGCAAAAAAATTCGAAGCAGAAAGAGCAGAGATGAATGACAGTGGTTATCAGGATGTGGATTATGTTTTAACAACCCGTGAACTTGGTAGAATGATCCAGGAAGCAGGAATTGATTTTGTAAACCTGGAAGATGATGCAATGGACTCCCCTTTGGGTCTATCCAGTGGTGCGGCAGATATCTTTGCCAATACCGGCGGTGTTATGGAGGCCGCTCTAAGAACTGTATGGGAGATTGTTACAGGTTCTGAATTACCAATGGAAAATCTACATGTTAAACCGATAATGGGTCTTGAAGGGGTAAAGGAAGTAGCTGCAACTATCACAGGTGCTGTGCCTGAATGGTCTTTTCTTGAGGGTGTGGAAGTAAAGCTGGCTGTTGCCCATGGACTGGGAAATGCAAAAAAACTGCTTGAGAAAATAAAAGCAGGAGAAGCAGAATATCATTTTGTAGAAATTATGACATGCCCTGGTGGCTGTATTGGTGGCGGAGGGCAGCCGAGATTTACAACAGACGCAATAAGAATGGCAAGAATAGGTGCAATTTATAAAGAGGATGAAGGAAAAGAACTTAGAAAGTCACATCTTAATCCTGAGATTACTAAAATCTATGAAGATTTTCTAAAGAAACCTCTTGGGGAAAAGTCTCATCATTTGCTGCATACAGAGTATAAACAAAAGGAATTGGTTATGTAATCAGCAATGCTGTTATGAAAAAAATCCCCTCGTTAAAACGAGGGGATTTTTTTAAATTTATATAATTCTATTTAGTATACTGAGGCCTTTTCTTATAAGTAGTGTGAAGTAATTCATGAGATTTATGGCTCATAGGCTTTTCAAGAAAATCTTTGTAAATCTGAATAATTTCAGGATTTTCATGTGATTTTCTAACAACAGATTTTTCATCATCTGTATAAATACCTGCAATTCTTTGTGCTCTTACTTCATCAGTAGTTCCATAGGGTTGACCACCACCTGCGATGCATCCCCCTCTACAGGCCATAACTTCTATAAAGTGATATGGCGGCTCTTCCCCTTTTTCTTTTGCGACCCGAACTTCATTAAGTATTTCCTCTACATGAACCATTCCATGGGCAACTGCCACTTTAATTTCAGTCCCGTCAAAATCTACAGAACCCTTTCTAACACCATCCATACCTCTTACTGCATGAATATTTACATCTTCCAGTTCTTTATCAGTTACCAGTTTATAGGCAGTTCTTACTGCTGCTTCCATAACCCCGCCGGTAACACCAAAAATAGTACCAGCACCTGAATAGTCTCCAATTGGACTGTCAGCTTTTTCATCTTCCAGAGTGTCAAAATCAATTCCGGAAGACTTAATAAGTCGTGCAAACTCTCTGGTGGTCAATACCAGATCCATGTCCTGTTCCCCTGAAGCCCACATATTATCATCTCTTGTTATTTCATACTTTTTCGCTGTACAGGGCATTATGGCAACTGTATACATATCTTTTGGAGCTACTTTAATTTTATCTGCATAGTAGGTTTTACTCATTACTCCCTGCATCATCATTGGAGACTTTGCTGTAGAAAAATGGGGAATCATATCATTAGCATATTTTTCCATATAATCTGTCCATGCAGGACAGCATGAAGTTATCTGTGGAAGAAGTCCTCCGTTTTTAATCCTGTCAACAAGTTCAGATCCTTCCTCCATAATTGTAAGATCTGCTGCAAAGTTGGTGTCAAATACAGAATCTGCTCCAAGTTTTCTTAAAGCTGCATAAATTTTACCTGTAACAATTGATCCTGGTTTCATTCCGAAGGACTCTCCAAGAGCTACTCGTACAGCCGGAGCAATCTGAACAGAAACATGTTTGGACTCATCTTTTACTGCATCTAAAAATTCTCTGGTTTCATCTTTTTCATAAATTGCACCAACAGGGCAATGAGCAGAACACTGACCACACTTAATACAAGGGCTTTCATTAAGAAGAATTCCCCCTGCAGGAGCCATTCGTGTTTCATGTCCTCGTCCAAGAAATTCTAAAGCCCATACATTTTGAAGCTGCTGACATACAATTGTACATCGACCGCAATTAACACATTTACGGGGATCGAGAATAATAGAAGGGGTAGACTCATCTCTATCAAGTTCCGTAATATCTTCATGATAAGGGATCTCTCTAATTCCAAAATCTGCTGCCAGATCCTGTAGTTCGCAAGTTGTGTTTCTTCCACAGGTTAAACATTCCA
The DNA here is from genome assembly GCA_029932585.1 of Spirochaetia bacterium. Lineage (GTDB taxonomy): Bacteria > Spirochaetota > Spirochaetia > B11-G9 > B11-G9 > JAJRQE01. The sequence continues at coordinate 8,452 of JAOZPU010000095.1, forward strand.
TTGGATGGTTGGCAATTGTCATTTCAAGAACTGTTCGTCTTATCTCCATAAGTTCCGGATCATGGGTAATATAATTCTGACCTTCCATTGCTTCTGTTGCACAGGCTCTGACCATTTTTGGAGAGCCTTCAATTTTACAGACACAAATTCCACAGGCAGCCCATGGATCAAGATCATCATGAAAACAGAGTGTTGGAATTTTTACATTATCTATCAATGCAGCTTTTAGAATAGTAGTCCCTTTTTCAACCTGAATGGGTTTACCATTAATTTTAATTTCTATAGTTTTCACCGTTAATTCTCCTTAAAGTGCCTAAGATACAATTACTGCATTGAATTTACAGACTTCAAAACAAGCACCACATTTAATACAATGACTCTGGTCGATTATATGAACCATTTTCCTTTCACCCTCTATACAGTTAACAGGACATTTTCTCGCACAAACTGTACATCCAATACATTTTTCTTCATCTATTGTGTAGGTAACAAGATCTTTACATTTTCCAGCACGGCATTTTTTATCATTGATATGCTCCATAATTTCTTCTTCAAATGCTTTTATAACAGAAAGAACAGGGTTAGGAGCTGTTTGTCCCAGTCCACAGAGAGAAGCTTTTTTCATAGCCTCTCCCATATCTTTAATTTTTTGAAGATCCTCAATTTCTCCATTACCAATAGAGATCTTGTCCAGAAGTTCATATATCTTTTTTGTTCCAATTCTGCATGGAGCACATTTACCACAGGACTCTTCCACACAAAACTCAAGGTAGAATTTTGCAATATCCACCATACAGTCATCTTCATCCATGACTATCATTCCACCGGAACCCATCATGGAACCAACCGCCACCAGAGAGTCAAAGTCTATGGGGGTATCAAGGAAATCCTCAGTTAATACGCCACCTGAGGGACCACCTGTCTGAACTGCTTTAAAAGCCTTTCCATTAGATATTCCACCACCAATATCAAATACAATTTCACGAAGTGTAGTACCCATAGGTACTTCAATAAGTCCTGAGTTTTTTATTTTACCTGTAAGAGCAAAAACTTTAGTACCTTTTGATTTTTCAGTACCAAGTTTTGCAAACCAGTCTCCCCCTTTGTTTATAATTACAGGGATGTTTGCCAGGGTTTCTACATTATTTATTATTGTTGGTCTGCCCCATAAACCTTCTATGGCAGGGAAGGGAGGTTTTGGTATGGGCATTCCCCGATCACCTTCAATTGACTTTATTAGTGCAGTCTCTTCTCCACAAACAAAGGCTCCTGCACCAAGTCTAATCTCGAAATCAAAATTAAATTTACTTCCCATAATATTACTGCCGAAAAGCCCATACTCTCTTGCCTGATCAATTGCAATTTCAAGTTTTGTAATGGCCAGAGGATACTCTGCTCTTATGTATATTATTCCTTCATTTGCACCAATTGCGTATCCTGCAATTGCCATTGCTTCAAGTACAGAATGGGGATCCCCTTCCAGGGTACTTCTATCCATATAGGCCCCTGGATCCCCTTCGTCTGCATTACAAATAATATATTTTTTATCATTTTTTACAGATTTAGAAAAACTCCATTTCATCCATGTTGGAAAGCCTGCACCACCACGGCCCCTAAGACCTGATTTTTTTATTTCGTTAATAACATCATCCGGGGACATTTCAAAAAGAACTTTTCCCAATGCAGAATATCCATCACGAACAATGTATTCATCAATTTTTTCAGGATCAATTACACCACAGTTTCTTAAAACAATTCTGTACTGTTTATAATCGCTGTTGTCATCTTGTTCTTCCTTAAATATGTCTACAGCAGGTTTATCAAAAATAAGACTTTCAACTTGTCTGCCGTAAATTATATGTCTTTCTATAATTTTTCTTGCTGCTTCTGAATCAACGTTTCCATAGAGTGTCTCGGGCTGCCCAGGAATTATCACCTTTATTGTTGGTTCTGCATAGCAGAGTCCCATACATCCGGCATGTCTCACAGTTATGTTCTTAATATCTTTTTCTTCGATTTCTTTAATAATTGCATCAAAGGTTTTATCTGCTCCTGCAGCTATTCCGCATGTACCTTTCCCAACAATTATTTCTATATTTTTTTCTTCCTCTTTATTTTCCAAAACCATTCCGGCTTTATGATCTTCTCTTATTTTTCTAAGATCCTCTCGTGTTTTTGTTGCCATAATATATCTCCTTGAGTGGTTCTTTTATTTATCTCTGAACTTAGCTATTATTTCAGGGAGTTGATCCTTCTCCAGTTTTCCAAATACTTCTCCATCAATTAGAATAACCGGTGCAAGTCCACAACATCCAATGCAGCGAACACTTTCGATTGAAAACAGCCCGTCATCTGTTACAGTGTTAACACCAATCCCAAGGAGTATTTCAAGTTCGTCTATCAGATCAACACCACCCTTCAAATAGCAGGCGGTACCTGTGCAAACCTGGATATTGTGTTCCCCTGGTTTCTCAAGTTTAAAAAAATTATAAAAGGTTATAACCCCGTATATTTTTGCAAGTGGTGTATCCAGCATGTGTGATACTTTTATTGCAGCATTTCTGGGGATATAACCAAATTCTCCCTGTACTTTGTGAAGTATCATTACAAGATTACCCTGCTTATTTTTCCATTTTTCAATAAATGAACTGAGTTCCTTTGAAAACTCTATTGTGGAAGTATTTACTTCAGCCATAAATTCTCCTGTAGGTTCCTTTTTGTTGTTTTATATTTTCTTATCATTTTAATATTTATTACAATGATAATATAAAGAATGTTAATAGAGTTTTGTATTAATATCAACTATTTGTCACAATAAAATCGTAAATAGGAATAAAAAAACATAAATAATATAAATAAAAATTGTAATAGAGGATAAATAGATGCTTAGAATTTTAAATTTGTTAATAAAATATAAAGTTTTGTTTGTAATACTTCCTGTTTTAATAATTTTTTTGGGCATATCCCCAAGTATAGACGCAATAAATTGCGTCCATACATGGGGTCAGGCTATCCGTTCCAATTCCGTCCGATTTGTAAACAGAACCACATTTTGTCTTTCTGGGTACAGACGTAGCATGCTACGTCTCTACAATGGCATACAATCACGGTACGGGCTGGTCGCAACTTCGTTGCTGCTCGCCTATGCATCCTTAGGATTTCCTCTTCTATCCCTTATGCGGTGTAAACTTCTGTTTTTTTTAATAAATGTAATGATCCAAAAAGAAGACTTGTGGATAAAAATAATCATCTGTCATTTTGGTGCCTGCTTGAAGGATCCTGGAAAAGGGTGGGGTTTAC
>JAOZPU010000262.1:0-1212 GCA_029932585.1 Spirochaetia bacterium
TGCTCCGTCCCTGTTTTCTTAAATATGAAAGGATTTTATTAGTATCAGACAAAAGCAGATTGTATATACTATAAGATAATTCATGTTTTGTGCGAAATCATGTGTCCATAAAGGGGTAATTTTTCTAAGCATTGGAGGGGGAATTTATCTGAGCGCTAAAGGGCATGATAGATTGTAAAATCCTCGGATAATCCTTTCAGGTTATTCTTGCTTCTCTGTAGCTTTTTAACATATGAGGCTATTTTTTTCTTATTATTTGCATATACAAGTTCTGAGAATGTGATCTGATTAGGTTGAGACAAGCTCTGAATCCTGGCTGCTGTGTTTACTGTGCTTCCAAAATAATCAAGCGTGTTGTTTAATGTCACCACCAGAACGGAACCGGAATGCAATCCAATTTTTACCTCTATCTTCTCATCTTTATTGGAATAGAAACTTTTGAGTGCTTTCTGGCTTTGGAATGCCGCATCAAGAGCATCTGTTTCGGAATTGAAAACACCCATAACAGCATCACCTATGGTTTTAATCGGTACTCCGTTGTGGTGTTGGATATTATTAAAAATAATTTCAAAATGTTCTCTCACCAGTGTATAGGCTTTTGCATCGCCCAGTCTCTCATACATTGCTGTTGAGCCTTTTATGTCTGTAAAGAGGATAGTCGCATATTTTATCGCAAGGCTCTGATCGACGGGTAAGGTCTCATTTCCGAATATCTCTCTGAAAACATTATTGTTTATGCAGTCAAGCCCTGATATAGTCGTAGGGGATTTCCAATGATAAATTCTGTTCTTGGTAATTGTATCGGTAATATGATCCATAAAAGATTTCTTTATCTCTTCTGGAATGATTTTAAGACTTTCATTGATATTAAAGAATACTTCTATGTTGTCATCTAAAGTATTGAAGAAATCTTTTTCACAGACTGGACAATAGTCTTCACTTTTCGTATCAATTAAATTGAGGCTTTCGAGTGCTATTCCGCCACATCGGGGACAGTGAAAATCCCACTGAATATCAAAGATCCCAAAGTTTACGGTTCTGATAAAGATCTCAAGAAGTTCTCTTCTTGAGATACCCCATTCATCGGCTAGCTTGTACACATTTATATGAAAAAGATTTTTTATATCTGATTCTATTATAAAGGACTTCAATTTATTGATAATCGGAGTGTCTTTGAAGGAGGTGAATTTTGATTCTACTAAATCTGTCATT
>JAOZPU010000262.1:1312-3060 GCA_029932585.1 Spirochaetia bacterium
TAAAGAGTTATTATTCCTATTAGCTTCATTAAATTCCTTTTTTAAAATAATATCAAAAACACCTCTTACATAGAGTCTCGTTAAATCATCAACAGTTGCTGTTTCAGCAAAAAATAAAATTGTTTGCTTTTTATATCTTAACTAACTACTATTATTATATAAAGGTTAATGGAGTGAAAAGTGGAGACAATTCTAATTATTAGTTCTGATCTAAATGTATCTAAAAGTATTGAAACTTATTTGAAAACTTCAGGGTATAGTATACTCATTGCCCCTACTGGAGATAAGGCTATTAATATAATTGAAAAGGCCTCAAATTTTGTAGATCTTATTCTTATAGATTTAGATCTAAAGGGCTCTTCTAATGGAGCTGAAACTGCAAAGAATATTTTAGAAATAGCTGATTTTCCAATAATTTTTCTTTATGATTATACAAATTGTGAATCTGTAACAGCTACAACTAATATAACTTCATATGGCTATGTAATAAAAAATAAAGAATTTACAATTCTTGATACCACAATTAAATCTGCATTTAATTTATATAAAGTAAAAACCAAACTTAGTAGTTTGGAAGATGATCATTCACAGTTAATTGAAACAGCTCACTCTACACAAATAATACTTGATAACTATGAAGAATCTATTGCTCTAATTGACAGAGAGTTTGAAATAATATTTATGAATTCCCATTTTGAAGAAGAATTTAAAAAAGCATTTGGGAAAGATATATACCCTGGATTAAATATATTTGATGTTCAGGATTCTGATGCAGAAGCATATTGGAAGCCAAAATATGAAGCTGCTTTGGGAGGAGAAAAAATAAGCTTTGAATTTGAAGAGAATGCTCTGAGAGGTAAAAAATATTTTAGAATTAACCTTAATCCAATTCATTCCAATGGGTGGATAAAAGGTATATCTATGATATCTATGGATATTACCAAACAGAAACTTGCAGAAATAGCAGCACAAAAAGAGAGTGAAAAGGCCCAAAATGAGATAAAGAGGCTCCTTGAAGAGAAGGAAATTATACTTAAAGAGGTTCACCATAGAATAAAAAATAATATGAATACTTTAATTGCTCTAATATCCCTTCAGACTGACAGGGTTAGCAGCAAGGAAGCAATTGAAGCTCTTGAAGAAACTGAAAACCGAATAATGAGTATGATGGTACTTTATGATAAACTCTATAGATCAAAAGATTTTCAATCTACATCTTTAAAGCCCTATCTTTCTGAATTAGTGGATAATATAATGGGTAATTTCCCGGGCTACGAATCAATAAAAGTAGAGAAGGATATTGATGAAGTTAATATAAAAGCAAAAGTAGTTTTTAATATTGGAATAATTATTAATGAACTTATTACAAACTCAATGAAGTATGCATTTACTGGAAGAAAAACCGGGAAATTGATAATTTCTGCCAAAAGCATTGGAACAAGTATAATAATTGTTGTTGGAGATGATGGACTTGGTTTACCTGATAATTTTGATATTGAACAAAGTACAGGATTTGGAATGATGCTTGTACAGCTTCTTGTTTCTCAACTGGATGGTGAAATTAATATAGATCAGAAAAATGGTACACAATTTACAATAAAGTACCACCAAAAAAATTATTAAGCCATTTTTTCCTTATTCCATCATACCGATTCTATTAATATGCTACTATTGAAATAATTATTTGGGTGTGACTCTTTTCCGTTGACCTCTATGCAACTTTTTCATCATAGATTACATTCTTTTGT
>JAOZPU010000263.1 GCA_029932585.1 Spirochaetia bacterium
CTGCCTCCAAGGCAGGATGCAGAAGATCTTGAAGTTCGTTTGGATAGATTTGCCGCTCGGTATAAAAGAGTTTTAGAAGCTGGATATTGTGCGTGTATAACTGATAATGCTATGGGTAATATGTCTTTCCAGGGACCTGAGATTATTGAAGAATATAATCTTCCTGTTAACCCCGATAATGTAATGATTCATCTAAACACCTTCCATTCAAAAAAGGATCTGGATAATATTCTTAAATCCTGTATTTCCCAGGGTATAAAATATCTTCTGGTTGTGTCAGGAGATGGGAATATACGCTTTCCAAAGCTAAAACCTTCTGATATTGGTGTTGAAGGTGTTTCTTCCGTAACAGCAGTTGAACTCCTTCAATATATCAATCGCGAGTATCCCGGTTCTTTTATTTCGGGTGTTGCCTTTAACCCTTATGAACCCGAAGAGGAAGAAGTTGAAAAAATGGCAAGAAAAATTGATGCAGGAGCAGAGTTTGTTATTACTCAGCCCATTATTGATAAAAATCCGGTTGTAGACAGACTAATAAGCAGTATAAATATACCTGTTATGGTAGAAGCCTGGATGTCTAAGAAGCTTCACTTGCTTTCAGATTGTGTGGGGTATGAAATACCAGAGGAAACTGAATACGATCCAATTACAACACTTTCAAATTTACAATCAGAGTATCCATCAGGAGGGGTATATCTTGCAATGATGAACTATAAACGGCAGTTTAACCTTCTCTCAGATATCTCAATTAATGCCGGGGGGACAAAATAAAATGAAAATTGTTGTATGCGTAAAACAAGTTCCCGGAACTACTGAAGTTAGTATAGATCCGGAAACAAAACGATTAAAACGAGAGGGTGTATCTATAGAGATGAATCCTTTTGATACATATGCTCTGGAGCAGGGAATACTGTTAAGAGAAAAACATGGAGGAGAAGTTATTGTTCTCTCCATGGGTCCTCAAAGAGCAGAGTTAACCATACGGGAATCTATTGCCTGTGGTGCGGACAGTGGAATACTTCTAAATGGACGACCATTAGGCGGTTCTGATACCTATGCTACAAGTTACATTTTATCCCAGGCTGTAAAAAAAATAGGGGATGTAGATCTTGTTATCTGTGGAAAGCAGGCTGTAGATGGTGATACAGCCCAGGTTGGACCTGGAATGGCAGCACATCTTAATTGGCCTCAGGTAACCTATGTCTCAAGGTTTGTTGAATCGGGACCAAAAGAATTAAAACTTGAAAGAATGCATGAATCCGGAAGTGATATCAGCCTTGTTGAACTGCCTGCAGTATTAACTGTTTTAAAAGATGTTAATATACCAAGAATCCCTACCCTGAAAGGTCGGCTGAATTCCCGGAAAGTTGATATTACTATTTGGAATGAAATAGATTTGGGAACAGATCCTGAAAAAATAGGTTTGGGAGGATCTCCTACAAGAGTTGTTTCTACAAGGAAACCGGATGCCAGAGATAAACACACAATTGTGCTTAATGGCAATGCTTCTGAATCTGCAAGGGAATTAGTAAAAATATTAAAATCCCGAATCGAACTTTAATAGTAACAATATAAGGAACTGAATATGAAGCTTAATGAAACAGAAATAGCTGATAGTTATAATGATGTATGGGTCCTCGGAGAAATTGTAGATGGACAGGTTCATAAAGTAACACTTGAACTTCTTGGTATAGCGAGAGAGCTTGCCGATAAACGTGCAGTAAACAACAGTAAAGTTGTCTGCCTTCTTATGGGGAGCGGTTTGAAAGGTATGGAAACTGGTTTATTTTACCAGTCTGCAGACAGGGTAATAATGGTAGATGATGAATCTTTAAAGTTTTTTAACGATTCTGTATATTCTTCTGTTGTATCAAGGCTGATTAAAAAATATAAACCGGAAATTCTTATCTCCGGTGCTACAAGTAAGGGGAGAAGTTTAATGCCCCTGGTTGCAGTTCAGATTGAAACAGGATTAACAGCAGACTGTACCGGTCTTGATATTGATAAAGAATCAGGTCTTCTTTTACAGACCCGTCCAGCGTACGGTGGAAATATTATTGCAACTATTAAATGTGAAAATCATCGTCCTCAGATGAGTACAGTAAGACAGGGTGTTTTTAAAGCCATAGAATCTGATGACACCAGAACTGGAGAACTTATTGTAGAGAGTGTTCTGGAAGAGGAAAAGAGAACACGTTTTACTGTACTTTCTGAAGAATCTTATGGGGATGATTCAAAAATAAATCTTCATGATGCCAATGTTATTGTGTCCGGTGGAAGAGGTGTTAAGAGTGCCGAAGGGTTTGAAGTAATTCACCAACTGGCCAATGCTGTAGAAGGAGCTGTGGGAGCAACCAGGGCTACCATAGATTCGGGCTGGATATCATATGCTCACCAGGTGGGGCAGACAGGTCTTACAGTTCAGCCTGAAATATATATAGCATGCGGTGTTTCGGGGCAGATACAGCATTTAGTAGGAATGCAGTCCAGTGATCTTATTATTGCAATAAATAAGGATCCTGATGCTCCGATAATGCAGCTGGCTGATGTTGCAATAGTAGGAGACCTTTTTGAGGTAGTTCCGGAGATAACAAAATTACTGTCAAATTGAAAAAGAACAGGTATATAAAAAAGCCCGCTGCTATAGCGGGCTTTTTTCATTGTAAGGCAATTTGTATTAATTTAATCAAAAAACTTTGCGGCAACTTCTGCAGCAGTTGCTGCATCTGCAGTGTAGATATCTGCACCTATAGAATCACAGTAATTCTGTGTAACAGGAGCACCGCCGATCATAATTGTTACATCATCACGCATCCCGGCATCCTCAATACCTTTTACAACATTTTCCATCTGAGTCATAGTTGTGGTTAACAGAGCTGAACAGCAGATTAGTTTAGCATCTTCTTCTTTGGCTTTTTCTATATATTTCTCAGGGGAAACATCAACACCGACATCAATAACCTCAATACCTTTTCCTTCCATCATCATTCGTACAAGGTTTTTACCAATATCATGAAGATCACCTTTTACTGTTCCAAGAACTGCTTTCCCTTTAGG
>JAOZPU010000096.1:0-2714 GCA_029932585.1 Spirochaetia bacterium
GAAACCCTTTTAGATGGTGTCAAAATGTGGCAGAAGAAAGCTGAAGGAAATGCAGTTATTGATTACAGTTTTCATATTGCTGTAACCGATCCGGGAGATGCTGTTGTTAAAGAGATTGAAAAACTTCCTGCTGCCGGTATAACAAGTCTAAAGGTTTTTCAGCAGTATAAGGGCCTTTTTATGGTAGATGATACTACTCTATATCAGGTAATGCAGGCTGCCAAAAAAGCAGGTGTTCTTACAATGATTCATTGTGAAAATGGTGATGTAACAGACATCGTTACAAAAGAACTTATTGCAGCCGGAAAAACTGATGTTAAGTATCATCTGGAAGCTCATCCAAGAGAAATAGAAGCTGAAGCATCCGGAAGAGCAATTGCAATTGCTGGTGTAACAGGAGCAAAGCTCTATATTGTACATATGAGCTGTCAGGACTCTGTTATGGAAATGAAGCTGGGTAGAGAAAGAGGCTATAAGGTAATGGGTGAAACCTGTACTCAGTATATGTTTAAGTTTGAAGATGATATGAGGGTTCCAGGATATGAAGGTGCAAAATGGGCATGCGGACCTCCTGTTCGAACTCCAAAAGATGCAGAGTACCTCTGGAAATCTCTTACAGATACAACATTACAGTTTGTTGCTACCGATCACTGTTCTTTTGATTTTGAAGGTGGTAAAAACGGCAAAAAACCTGGTAAGGAACTGGGTAAGGAAGGCTTCCATAAAATTCCAAATGGTATTCCCGGAATAGAAGACCGAATGCCAGTTATGTATCACAATGGTGTGAATAAGGGCAGATACGATATAAACAGATTTGTTGCTATTACAGCTACTAATCCTGCAAAAGCTCTTGGAATGTATCCTCAAAAAGGAACAATCTCTGTTGGTTCAGATGCTGACATTGTCCTCTGGGATCTTAATAAAACTCATACTATCTCTGCCAAAACTCATCATATGAATGTTGACTACAATGCATATGAAGGTATGGAAGTTAAAGGATGGCCAGTAAGAACAATACTTCGTGGAAAGAGTATTGTGATAGATGGTGAGTGGAAACAGGAAAAAGGTGCCGGACAGTTTATTAAACGACATGAAGGTGAATTTTTATAGGATTTTTCTATACGTAAGTAGGGGTCGTCACACAGGATTTGCTTTGCAAACCCTGCGTGGCGACCCCTACATTGTTTGGATGTAACAATATGTTATTCTGTTACAGCTTTTTCATCTTTAAATTTTCGACCCCATCCTGTCATAATGGCAATAAACATAACTACAACTAATCCTATTCCATGGAAAAAGAAAGGCATGGCTTGAATCATATTGAAATCATTTGCAACAATACCTGTACTCATAGCTATTCCAAGGGCCAGCATAACACCAGGGTTGTATGGAACAAACATAATTGTACCTGTTGCAAGTGCGTCCATAATATTTGCATTTCTTACAGGATCCAGATTATGACGGTCACCAAGATCTTTTGCAAGAGGACCAATTGCCACTATAGATCGTGCAGATCCGGCTGTTATTATGTTTCCAACTATTGTTAAAATAAATATAGATAGTTCTGCATTTCGAACCTTTTTTGTAAATGGTGATACTTTATCCAGAATAAGCTGGAAAAGTCCTGCTTTTTCAAATATTCCAACCAGCCCCAGAAGCAGCATAGTAAACATTATTATTGGAAGCATTCCATTTATCCCACTGTATAGAATCCCTCCGAATTTTTTATGTACAACATCAGCAAAAAGTACACTAGTCGGTTTTAGAAGACCTGCAACCAAACCAAGGACAATACCCATTGCATTAGTTGTCATTAGTGCAGTTACCAGATGCACCCCTCTATACATCATAAAAATCAGTACTGCAGGGACAATAATCATTATAAGCCCTTTAGGGGATACTGCCTTAGTCAGTTCGACAGCTGTAGATGTATCGGACTGCATAGCAATGCCAAAAATAATAAACATTACAATCGAAAAGCCTCCTGCAACAAATGCATATTTCAACCGGCTTTTTACAACTTCTTTAATTTCAGCACCCTGAGTATATGCCGAAGCAATTGTTGTATCTGAAATTGGTGCAATATTATCACCAAAAAAAGCACCACTCATTAGCGCTCCAATCATTAGTAAGGGACTGGCACCAAGGCCAACTCCAACAGGGAGCATTAAGGGCCCTATTGCCGCTATACTTCCACCGGAAGTTCCTGTTGCAGTTGAAAACAGAGCAGCTACAATAAATGTAATCAATGGCAGAAATGCACCGGAAACACCTACGTTTACTCCAAGCCATACAAGGCTGTCTACAAGTCCTGATGACTGAAGTAGTTTTCCCATAATTCCTGCAAGAATCCATGCCAGTGCCATAATTGCTACCATTCGGCGTGACATTCCACCAATAAGCGCTTCCGACGCTTCAGATGGTTTTTTTGCCAGTACTATGGCAACCAGCATTGCTGCAAGGCAGGCAACCCAAAGTGTTTTTGTGTGAACCCAGCCGGTTAGTACTAAGGCAAGTATAACACCCAGTAGTGTTAGTAGTGGTAAAAATGCCCCGAACATACCTAATCTGAATTCCAGTCGTTCTGATTTGTTATCCATTCTCTCCTCCTGAATTTTGTTCCTTATATCCGAATAAACAAACTTTCGAATATTTAAACATTGACAAATACATGTTAGCATAGTAATCTTAACCATGCAAGTTTTTTTTGAAGA
>JAOZPU010000096.1:2814-6551 GCA_029932585.1 Spirochaetia bacterium
GAAGAGAACATTTTATGATATATATATTAGCTGGAATACTAACTCTTCCAATAACAACCCTCCTTACAATTACAGGTGTCGGAGCTGCCTTTATTCTTATACCTGTTTTTATTGCTCTTGGTGTTGAGCTTCATCAGGCTATGGCGGTTGCACTATTATTGAATGCACTTGCTATGGTATTTGCATCCTTCAGATATGCCAGGAAAAAGCTTATAATTTGGAAAATAGGGGTACCTATCATTATTGCAAGCAGTATCGGGGCACCATTCGGAGTCAGACTGAGTTATTATATAAATAATGACATCTTAAAAATATTTTTTATTGTATTCCTCCTTTTTGCATCTGCAATGATGTATTTTTACAGGTCGGATAAAGTGCACGCAAGGGATTTTACCAGTTTGTCAACGAAGGGGACACTTGTTAGTGGTCTTTCCGGATTAGCAGTAGGCTTTATAGGTGGTCTTATAGGAGTAGGTGGCGGAAATATAATACTGCCTATTCTTATTGCCTTGGGAATTGAACCCAAGGAAGCAGTTGGAACAACAGCCCCAATAATAATTTTTTCATCTTTGGCCGGGTTTATCAGTCACCTTGGCTTAGGTCATCTGGATATGCTGTTTATTGCAGTAACTGCTGCAGCCTCAATTGCTGGCGCACTTATAGGTTCCTGGCTAATGACTGATAAAATAAAACCTGGCATTATTAAGAAAATACTGGGAGTTATACTTATTGTTGTAGCTGTAAAAATGATTATTAACTTATTATAAAGGAAAATGAAAATGGAAAATGATAAAATTGAAAAAATCAGAAAAGAACTTCCCTCAGTAAGCAGCTGTGTTTATTTGAATACAGGTACTAATGGTCCTCTTTGCAGGGCAAGCGCAGAAGTAATGAAAAAAGAATCGGAAAAGGAATATCTTGAGGGAAGATATCTTCCCTTTTTATCAGAATTATACAAAGATATGGATGAGACAAGAGAGCTGATAGCTGATTTTATTGGAGCAGACTATGAGGAAATTGCTCTGACTCATACAGGTACAGAGGGGATGAATCTAATTTTATGGGGGATAAACTGGCAGCCTGGAGATGAAATAATAACTACAAACAGAGAACATGTAGCCAGTCTTGCACCCATATCACTCATAAAAAATAAGTACAGTCTTAATGTGAAGTATATGGATGTTGAATATGGTGAGAGCTATAATGAACAGAAATTTCTTGATACTTTTACAAAAAGAATTTCACCAAAAACCAGGATATTGGTTGTGTCCCACGTTTCGTTTTCGACAGGACTCACTTTCCCATTAAAAAAGCTGGCAAAAATTTGTCATGAAAATAATATGTATATTTTAGTGGATGGAGCTCAGGGAGCAGGTGCTGTCCCTTTGGATGTCCATGATTTTGACATCGATTTTTATTCCCTGGCAGGACGTAAATGGCTTCTTGGGCCGGAAGGTATTTCTGCGTTATATGTAGCCAAACACAGAGTTTCAGAGATAGATCCTACTTTTATCAGCCCTTCCTCTATAAGGGACAGGCATGATTTGGATATTAACTCCCCTTATATCATCCCTGCACCCTTTGCTGCCAGATTTCAGACTGCTACATCAATAAACAGACCAATATTACTTGGATTCAAGGAAGCTTTAAATTTTATTACAAATGATGTAGGAAAAGAGTGGATGCTGGAGAGAATAGCCTCTATGGTTTTGTATCTTAGAGAAAAACTGGAAGTAATACCTGAATTAACCATTATTACTCCAAAAGGAAAAGAGGGCGGATTTATACATTTCCTTATTGAAAACTGGAAGCCTTCAGATTTTTGTACAACAATGAATAAAAAGAAATATATGATACGCCCAGTTCCCAGTCAGCATCTTCCGGCACCTATCCGGGTTTCTGTAGGATTTTATAATACAAAAAGCGAACTTGATGGATTAGTTGAAAATATCAGGGAAGTAATCAGTAAAAAGAGTAATATATAAAAACTGTATTAAAAAAGAGATTTTTTTCTTGTAGTGATACTAATAAACTGATATACAAAATGCATACTTTCGATAAAGGGAACAATTGTGGCAAATGATGATCGTGTGAAAAATCAGCTTCGGGCTGATATCTTAAAGGCATTGGCAAATCTCACCCGTGTTTGCATAATAGAACATCTTCAGGACAGTTCCTATAATGTTTCCAGTCTTTCAGCGAAACTTGGTGAGTCCAGTTCTATTACATCACGACATCTGAGTGTTTTAAAAAGTGCAGGGCTTATTGAAGATGAGAAAAGAGGGACTACAGTAATCTATTCTCTGGTGAGTGATGGTATTCCGGATATTTTGAATTCTGTTGATGAAGTAATAAAAAGAAATTACGAAAAATATAAGGTTTTTTTTGAATAATCGTAGGGGCAAAAAATCTTTTGCCCCTACGAATCAATTACGGTCTGTCGTATTTTCCCACAGCAATATCACGTTTATTAACTGTATCTTCCTTCCATTCAGTTTTACTTCCCTTTCCAAACTGATCTTCCTCTTTGAAAGTTATTTTTCCTGGGGTAATACAGTCATAGACTGGACAGACATGCAGACAAAGCTGGCATCCGACACATTTTTTTTCATCTATTGTGGGTTTTCTGTTTTCGTTATCCCACTCAATTGCCTGATGGGCTGCATCGTAACATGAAATATAACAGCGTCCGCAACTAACACATTTATCATAATCTATTTTGGGCTGGATCTTAAAATCCCGTTCAAGATCATCTGCAGGAATAATATTTTTCAGTGCAATTCCCACAAAATCTTCAAGTTTTTCAAAACCCTTTTCTGCAAGATAAAGTGAGAGGCCGCTTATCATATCTTCTACAATTCTGTAACCATACTGCATTACAGAGGTAGTAAACTGTACATTGCTTGCTCCTGCCATAATAAACTCTGCAGCGTCTTCCCATGTTTCAATTCCTCCGATACCGCTTAAAGGTATTCCCTGGAGTTCAGAATCCTGAGCCATATTTGTAATAAAGCGCAGGGCAATTGGTTTTGTCGCTTTACCTGAAAGGCCGGAAATAGAGGATTTACCATTTATAACAGGAAGTGCAGTATAATGGTCAAAATCCATACCGGTAATGGCCTTTATTGTGTTGATAGTTGAAATTGCCTGAGCGCCGGCATTGATTGCTGCTCTTGCAGGAATTTCCATTTTTTCAATATTTGGTGTCATTTTTGCAATCAAAGGCAAATGAGAGCCTCTTCTTACTGCTCTTACATATTTATCAATAAGTTCTACACTGGCACCAACATCAGAGCCCATTCCTTCGTAAGTCATCTGTGGGCAGGAAAAATTAAGTTCGAGCATATCAATACCCAGGGCTGTGTAGTCTCTGGCCATCTCTTCCCAGTTGTCCTCATCCATTCCCATAATAGAACCTATTATAAGTTTATTTGGATAATTTTCTTTAAGTTTTTTCATTGCATCAAGATTATCCTGATAGGGTTTGTCAGAAGTCTGCTCCATGTTCTTGAAGCTGATAAATGGGGTTGCTTCTTTTCTTGGGACATCAAATCTGGGTGAACATTCTTCTGGTATTGTTGTAGTCAATGTTTTGTAAAAGACACCTCCCCCTCCGGCTTCAAGGAATTTGGCACACATTTCGTAGGTACCGCTTACAGGAGATGAGGATAGAAAGAAAGGGTTTTCACATTTAAAACCCAGAAAATCGATTGAAAGATCTGCATGTTTAGCCATTA
>JAOZPU010000096.1:6651-9442 GCA_029932585.1 Spirochaetia bacterium
CCTTTGAAAGGTATTTTTCGATGCTTGCAGCTGCAATCTTGCCGCCCTGTACTGAATTTACAACAGTTTTTGTCGAGTCCTGATCAATATCTCCAGCAACAAAAATATCCGGAATACTGGTTGTCCCGTTTTCAAGGCTTGTTACAAAATTATTTTTGTCCAGTCCAATACCTTCAACTACTTTAGAGAAATCTTCCGGCTGCTGTCCAATGGCAAATACAACTGTATCTGCTTCCAGTTTCATAGCCGACTTACTTCTGGTACCATTTGCTTTAACTGTAGTCAGTTTCCCGTTTTCTCCTTCGAAGATTGAGGGAGAAAGTGTAAACGCAAAATTTATACCGAGTGATTCTGTGTATTCCAGTTCCTGTCTGTTAGCTGGTGCTTCTTCTCTGGTTCTCCTATACAATACAGTAACTGATTCTGCATCTTTTAGACGAGCTGTTGTTGCACAATCAAGAGCAACATCACCACCACCAATAACGACTACATGTTTGCCGGCATTAAAACCTGCAATGTTTGATCTTGCTTTTGCAAGATATTCTACAGCAGTAGTAACCCCATCCAGTTCAATTCCCGGAACATCCAGAGTTCTGGATATCTGCATTCCAGCTCCAAGCATTATAGCCTTGTAACCCGAATTCCTTATTTCATCCAATGAAATATCTTTTCCAACTTTTGTGTTCAGTTTAATTTCAACACCAAGATTGGTTACGTATTCAATTTCTTCATCTACAACGTATTGAGGAAGTCTTGCAGGTACTATTCCATAGGATAGAACCCCACCGGCTTTTTCTTTTTCTTCAAAAATAGTTACAGGATAACCCTTCATAGCCAATGTTGCTGCTGCAGATAGAGAGGCAGGGCCTGACCCTATCATTGCTACTTTTTCTTTTGTTGCTTTAGGGGCCTCTAAAGCCTGAAAGCCAGTTGCTTTTTCGTAGTCTGTAATATAACGCTGCAGTCTTCCTATCTGTATAGGTTTATCAATACCCGATCGTTCACAGGCACCTTCACATGTTTTTTCGTACGGGCAAACCCTTGCACAAACACCACCTAATATATTGTTAGACCGTATTATTTCTGCTGCACCTTTAAAATTTCTGAAACGTATAGCTCTTATAAAATCTCCAGGGTTTGTATCTGCCGGACATCCCTCGCTGCATGGCGGGTTGTAGCATAACAAACATCTGGATGCTTCCTCCATGGCAAGAAAAGGGGTAAAAGGTGGTACTGTTTCTTCAAGATAACCCTGTGCAGGTTTTAAAGATACACCCTCTTTTACACTTACATTATTAGTATTACTCACTATATTCCTCCTGTGATTAAGTGTCCTGGTTTAGGTAAGCGACTATTCTACCCCAAATTATGCTGCAAGTCAAAGAAATAATTTTTATATAAGAGGGAACTATTTGGTAAGATAATTTTTTGTTAATAATAATTTTTGGAAATTTGGCTGACTTTTCCGGAATTATACAATGGGATGTA
Source organism: Spirochaetia bacterium (assembly GCA_029932585.1). Classification (GTDB taxonomy): domain Bacteria; phylum Spirochaetota; class Spirochaetia; order B11-G9; family B11-G9; genus JAJRQE01. The sequence goes on from JAOZPU010000096.1 coordinate 8,140, forward strand.
TATTTGTTTTCCCGTTTTTGCAACATTTTTTGCGGATATTACTATACTTACAGGTGGGGTATATTTTTTTTGATATACCTCAAGACTACGTGCACGGGTTCGGCTGCCTGACTTAACTTCTACCGGGATAATATTATCTTTAACACCTAATAGAAATTCAATTTCTGAAGTCTTACCCTGCCAGAAAAAAAGTTCTTTTACTCCTTCAGATATCAGTTCCTGAGCTACATAATTTTCAGCCATATATCCCTTGTAGGAGCCGTAATCCTGCTTGAGGATGCTTTCATAAGGGATACCCGCCATAGTATTCATTAATCCAATATCAAAAAGGTATAATTTGACCATATTTTTTCTGGATCTGCTTTTTAGAGGAATAGCTGGTTGTTCAATTAAGTATACAGGGATTGCCAATCCCGTTTTTATAAGCCAGTCAATAGGTCTCTCAAATTGGCTGAATTTTGATTTATTTGGAATTACACCCTTAAACTGAAAACGGGATACAGATTTATCATTTACCCGGCTTATCTGTTGAGGGATATCTTCCCATACTCTGGCGATATGGGCAGCATTCCATTTTCCCGAATGTTTGGCAAAATCACTCTGAATTCCTTCAATTAATTTATAATGGATAGATCTGACCGCTTCACATGTTTCAAGTCCTTTACCGCCTTTTTTTATAAAAATTTCTACAGCTTCGGGCATACCTCCAACTATGTAGTAATTTTTCAGCTCCTCCAACAGCAGTTCGTGGATTGCTTCAGGTATTCTTTCCAGTTTAGATGATTTATTTAGGAATTGGATAAGATCGGAACGTTTTGCATTTAAATATTCTTCGAAATTAAAAGGATAAAGGGTTAGAAAATCAACCTTTCCAACAGGAAACGAAGACAGGCTAAGCATCATCCCCATATGGGATCCGGCACATCCAATTGCCAGGGTTGGGATCTCTTCATTAAAATATTTTAGACTTGTAAGTGCCTCTGGACATTCCTGAATCTCATCAAAAATCAGAAAGTCTCTATAAATATCTATTTTAACAACCAGCATAATTTCCAGAGTGGAAATAATTGCATCAGGATCCAGACTCTCTTTAAATAATGAGTGAAAACGCTTTTCTTTTTCAAAGTTTATATAGTGAACAGCAGAGAATTCGCTATTTCCAAAATTAGTAAGTAACCACGTCTTCCCTACCTGTCTGGCTCCTTTCAGAATTAGGGGTTTTCTTTCCTTTGAGTTTTTCCATTTTGTTAGATTATGATAAAGAGATCGTTTCATGTGTTAATAATAGTCAAATTTGTCTTTT
>JAOZPU010000096.1:9542-11698 GCA_029932585.1 Spirochaetia bacterium
CTTTTAATACCATATAGTTGGATGGTATCATAGAACGTTTCTATCGCTCATACCTCTCCGGTGCGGGATTTTTGTTTCTATCCCTCACGCATTGTGGCAGAAGGTTTCTTCTGAATAATATAAACAGAGCTTACTACAATAAATATACCCATAATTGTTGCAACACCGGGCTGTTCTCCAAGGAAAATAACTGCGAGAATTAAACCGAATACTGGTATCAGCAGTTTATAGGATGTTGCTGTGGTAACAGGCATGTGAATAAGTGCTCTGTTAAATATTAGGTAGGTAAGTGATGTTCCGATAATACCTAAATATAGAACCATTACAATGGACAGTGTTGGCAGATTTAATAACTGTGCCGGGCTTTGACTACGGAAGATATTAATTATAAATATAAAAAATGTTCCGGACAGCATTGAAATCCATGTAGGAATTATACTCCCGTATATAATGGCATATTTTTTAATCAGCATACTGTAGAGACTTAAAACCAGTGAGGCTCCTATAAGAAGCAGATTCCCTGTTACAGCTGTTCCTTCAATTGCAACAGTTGTAAAAATACCATTTGTAACAACCAGAACCATTCCTGATATTCCCACAAGTACACCAAGTAACTTTTTCTTTGATAATACTTCTGCAATAAGAATCGGTCCAAGTATCGCAGTAAATATAGGTTGTGTATTGGTTAAAAGTGCTCCATTTATAGCAGTTGAAAGTTTTATACCATAAAATAATCCAACTGAAAACAGTGTTATTCCAATAAAACCAAGTAAGGCCATTGATATAATTTCACCAGGTTCCGGCCTTTTTGTTTGTTTTTTTAATTCAGAGATAAAAAAAGGGGTAAGAGGAATGAAGCCTAAAAAATATCTATAAAATGAGAGTACAAGGGGGTCCATATCTACCACAATGTATTTTATTATTGGGTAAAAGGTTGCCCATATAATCATGACCCCTATCATTATCAGAGGCATTACAGATGGTCGGAAATGGATTTTGTTCATAAATATATTATTCCCCACAATCAGTTGGTTAATCAATACTGTAGAGACGCAAGATCTTGCGTCTGTACGCAGGAAATTAAAATGTGGTCTATATAAACAATCCGGGGTCACGTCCAAAAAACGATCAATGTCACCAATATATCAGTTTTGAATTTTTTTCTTGACGGGAGATCAGAACCGGGTCTATAATCAATCTTTATATCTTATTTTAGGAGTAATTAATGTCCAGAATTGTTAAATGCGCACACATTCAGGCTTCGAATCCAAAACACGATGGCACTGTAGCTGAAATTAAAGAGGCAATGATACAGAAACACATTCCTTTAATTGAAGAAGCAGGAGAGAAAGGGGTTCAGATTCTTTGTCTTCAGGAAATTTTTTACGGACCATATTTCTGTGCAGAGCAGGATATTAAATGGTACGAATCTGCAGAACCTGTTCCGGGTCCGACAACAGAACGAATGGCAGAGTATGCCAAAAAATATAATATGGTAATGGTTGTTCCTGTGTATGAAAAAGCTCAGGAAGGTGTTTACTACAATACAGCAGCTGTAATTGATGCAGATGGATCTTATTTAGGCAAAATGAGAAAGATTCAGATTCCTCATACATGGCCTGGATTCTGGGAGAAATTTTATTTTAAACCTGGTAATATGGGTTTTCCTGTTTTTCAAACAGCTTATGCAAAAATTGGTATTTTTATTTGTTATGACAGACATTTTCCAGAATCTGCAAGATGCTTAGCATTAAACGGAGCAGAAATTCTTTTTAATCCTTCTGCTACTGTAGCTGGTAAATCTGAGTATCTTTGGGAACTTGAACAACCTGCACAGGCTGTAGCCAATGGTGTATTTATTGGTGCAAATAACAGAGTCGGTACAGAGAAACCCTGGGAATTTGGGCAGTTCTATGGATCCAGTTATTTTGTAGATCCTTTGGGAAAGATAATGGTTAAAGGTTCCAGAGACAAAACCGAAGTTGTAGTTGCAGACCTTGATCTTGAAATGATTAGAGAAGTACGTGATGGATGGCAGTTCTTTAGAGACAGAAGACCAGAGATGTATGGAGAAATTTGTCAATCCTAAGGACGGTTGAAACAGTAAAAATGGTAAATTCGGGACAGTGGTGTGTGTGTTACACAAAATCCACTGC